>NZ_JAPCJD010000115.1:0-9310 GCF_027707845.1 Aeromonas sp. QDB14
AATGAGCGTTCACATTGGTCCGGAAATGGTGTTCACGTTGAATCGGAATTGGTGTTCATGATCGGCCGGAATATGCATTAGTAATGGCTCAATTGCCAGATGTGGTGGTTAAGTTGCCAAATAGGCCACTGAAACGCTATGTCGAAGGTGATCAGCTTCTGCTAGCCATGTAACTCGCAACTTCAAGCCACCGTATCGGTGGCTTTTTTTTGCCCCACACACGGCAAGGCTGTGTAAGCCGTTCATCGAGAGGCTCTGCACTATTGCCCGGTTCCATAGAGCACGGTCTGAACGGCAAGTGGAGGCTGCTAATTGGCCTAGACAGCTATTGAACACCTATATAGACTACAACAGAAAATCGCTCTCGGTGCCTTATAAGAGCAAGCCATGAGGCCTGGCACCAACACCAATCCCCCAGCCCTGCGCCGGCATTCCCACCCGTGATCTATCACCCTGGCCCTCGTTGGCTGATTCTGCATGTCCGTTCACCGGTATTTCGCCGGCGTCAGCGTACATGCAGAAACAGCCCAAGGCTGTCTCTATGGCACTCGGTCCGCAATGTGCCACACGCGACCAACACCAACCCGGGCTTCTGCCCATAAGCAATCCATGTCAGATCGAAATTTGACCGCCCTAGCGTTCAACATCGGCTGATTGATAGAGGACACACCCATGATCTACGTCGACCTAGTTCAGGGAACCCCTGAATGGCATAAGTGGCGAGCTGGTGGCATAGGAGCATCTAGTGTTGCTTCTGTAATCCAGTGGCCATACGCACATGAAAGTGCGCGTGCATTTTGGATGGTCAAAACTGGGCGCAAGCCCGGCACAGACTTGAGCAAGAACTTTTTGGTGCGAAGAGGAAATGAGCAAGAGCCGCTGGCCCGACAGGCGTTCGAGCGCTGGCTGGAATCGCAAGGCATACTTGACCTGGTGATACCAACCTGTGTGCAGCATGAGACATATTCCTTTATTCGCGTTTCGTTGGATGGGTTAATGTCCGATGGCTCTCCAGTTGAGCTCAAAGTACCGGCATGGGAAACCTTCGAGTCGGTAATGCAAGAACGCCGGAACTCGGAGGCCTATCAACGGTACCTACCCCAGGTACAAGACCAGCTACTGGCGACAGGAGCTAAGATTGGCTATTTGGCCTTTTATCGCGCCTATGATCGCAAGCTAATAGTGTTTCGCATCACACGTGATGAGGAGCTAATAGAACTGCTGATCGAGCGGCAAAAATGGTGGTGGGACCTGTACGAACGGGATGAAGCCCCGCCGATTACAGAGCTTGACTATTTCGAGCCGAGCACGCAAAAAGACCAGGAAGCATGGACCCAAATTGCCGCGGAGCTGCTGCAAGTCTGGCGTGACATGTCTCCTATCAAGGTGAAGATTGATGAGGCCAAGGCCCGGGAAGCCGAGCTGAAAAAAGCATTGCGCTCCATGATGGGTAACCACGTAAAGGCCGAGTATGCAGGTGTACGATTGCATTCCTCCCCGCGGCAAGGGGTTATCGACTATGTGAAATGGACAGAGGATGTTCAAAAGCATAACCCCAACATCACTTTACCCAACCCGGATCTATATAGAAGACAATCAACTGAGACCATCAGAGTCAGCCAGATCGAGTACAACGGTCAGGGGGCCGCTGAAATGCTTGCTGTTGATTTTTGTTAAGTAAATCAGGCCATCCCGTAAGGGGTGGCCGTCTTTACACCTGGTCCACGGAAGGCTATTCTGTCCCTGCTCCCGGCGTCTATCTCAGGGGGCGAGCCAAATGGCTTGACGCCAACACCAACATCCCGGCGCTCTGCCGACGTCCTCACCCGTGATCTATCACTCAAGCCCTCGTTGGCTGATTCTGCATGTCCGTTCACCGGTATTTCGCCGGCCTCAGCGCACATGCAGAAACAGCCCTGGCTGTCTCTATGGCACTCGGTCCGCAATGTGTCACTCGCGACCAACACCAACCCGGGCAATCAGCCCAACACAAAAACAACCTGCTCAATCAGGTTTTCGGAGATTCTATGACTCAGCACAATTTCATTTCTGGCAGCGAATTTGGCCTGGATGCAAACATCAAAGTTCGTTGTCCCCATGGTGATGATCACTTGATGAACCCCCGCGTGCCGGTAAGAAAACCACACGTTTTCACAACAGCCTTCCTTGATGATGTGCGCAGGATTATGGCCGATCCAGATGGAGACATCATCGTTTCCTATGGCGGGTATGGTGCCGGCAAGACAACCGGAGTCATCCAGTACGCAGCCCGAACTCAGTGGCCGCTATATCAGGTCGAAGGCACCCAGGAGACCAGCTTCCAGCTGGATTTGCTCGGGCGTGTTAACCCGGCCACGGGTGAGTTCGTGTCTGGTCCATTGCGGGAAGCTCTGCTCAACGGCGGGATCTTCTTGCTCAACGAAGCTGATGCCATGCAACCAGCGGAGCTGGTCGCTTTCTATGAGCTTATGACCCATGGAATCGAGCTGGCTGAAACTGGTGAATGGTTGGAGCCGCACAAGCTGTTCCGGTGTGTGTTCACCTTCAACAACGGTGGTATCACTGGGCTATCTGGCTTCAGAGGCACTACCGGGTTGAGTGATGCGCTTATCGACCGCTTCATCCCACTCGCGCCCAGTGAGTTGAGTGACGAAGACATGAACACGATTTGCAAAAACAAGATCGCAATCAAGCTTACTGATTGGGAAGAAGATCTTGGACAAAAAGTTCCATCCTCGCACGTCAATGCAATCGAAGCTTTGCTACCAGAAATGATTCGCGTTATGCGTGATATCAATACTGCTGTAGAAAAGTCTCAACAAAACGATTTCACGATGACGAACGGAGTCGCGATGGATAAACCTTTGTCCATTCGCAGCCTGCTTCGTTGGGTGAGAGAGATGGTTCGTACCAGCCCAACATCAGTCCGTAACAGGGTCAAAAAAACCTTCCACGAGGCTTATGCTCATCGTTTAGTTGGTGATGAGGCGACTTACGAAGCGGCGATGCACCTTTGCAAAGCTGTTTTTGGCCAGTCTTGGGTTGAGGACTAAGTACCATGTACTTTCGAGCCAAAATTACCGAACCAGAGCAAGTCGTTGCTACGTGGCAAAACATCATGGCGGAACTAGCTGAGGAGGGGGTGTTTATCACACCAACAATGCCAGGCGATGGAGGGCTTTACGGATGCAACTTGACTGGCAACATTCCCTTTCGGGGGGTAACCAAAAGGATAGATGCCGGGCAGGTCGTAATGTTATTGCTGCTCGCTCTGCACAACGCTTTTGACATGATCGATGACCAGAGTCGGAATTTTACTGATCTGTGTTTATCCGAACAACTTAAGCATCTGCAGTCTGTCGGCATATCTGATGCGCCAGTTCAACAACTCCAGGAGGCGGTAAAGCAGATACTCAGCAAACATAAAGGTCTGTTTGAGTTCGCTTTTTACTAACCTTCTAACACCAACCAACCAACCCGGCCCAGAGCCGGGTTTTCTTTGGGGTATTTGTATGAGTACACTGAAAGGATGCTTGCACGACATTCTTGGTACCACGCTCAGCAAAGAAGTAGATCTCGTGGTTGAGTATGTGTTAAGCAAGCAACAAGCTGGTGGGGCCAATGAATTTCTCATTGGCATCATCGGGGATACAGTCAACATCGTGCCACTGCGAATGGGGTACGAACTACCTGATATGCCTTGGGCAAAGAACTGTAGGCCCCTTTATGCGTTGTGCATCAAAGGGAAAGTGGCCGAGTACAGAACAGTGCAAGGACTGAAAGACAGCGTGTCGCGACTTCCTAAACTGCCATGTTCTGGTGCTGGTGCTGCGGCGATCATAAAGGCTGTAACCAGGGTCTTGGTTAATCGGACGCTAGAGGCTCACGAGCCACCCTGGCCAAAGAACGACCCGGACTTTTGGCCATGTTGGTCCCGGTACTGCCGGCAAGGAAATCACCCAACGTTGGGTGCCTGGCTTGATATGGCAATCCTAAGAATTAAAGAGAGTGAAACCAACGCTGCCCCTAGGCAGCGTTGATTTTTTTGTCCCCACCTGAGATAGTATGCCCATGTCCGAACGGCTAATCGGACTCCTTTCTGGGCCGTAGCTTCCAACCTCGCCTTTGTGACTCGTCGAGTCGTGTTTGTCGCGCAAAAAATCCAGATCAGAGTGTTGTCGGATGTGTTTGGTGGACATTTCCGAGAGCGCTACTTTTTGTGGCGTTTTGTGCTCAGCGATTCAAGGCACACCGCATCCGCGGATCGCAACCCCAACCCGGCCAAATAGGCCAACACCACCCTGACGGGAGTCTTCCCGCTATGGGAGCTCCTTGTCCAGAGATAAGGAATTACCCATGTCATCCTTTACCGCAATGAACTTTGTCGAATTTTTCCAGCGCTATGTGCTGGTGGATTTCAAAGTCACCACCTGGTCTGCGACCCGGAATAACAAGCCCCTTGATTTAGGACTTGAAAATGAAGCGTTAGCTGCTGATGTGGTTCGCTTAGGGTCAAAATCGGTCTTCGATAAGAAAAAGATCGCATTCCAAGGCCGAGCTCGCCAAGAGGGTATCGCCCTGCTTAGCAAAGTCGGTTTCCAAGTCCTTGGCGCTTGGGCTGTGCCTCGCCATTTATTGAGTGAGGTCACTGACGGCCTGGAGTTGATGAGAATCAGCTTCTACGCAAATCTTGATCAGCTCTTACTCAACTACGACGCAGAATGCGACTCCTGGATACAACAGGCAGCCGCAACAGTGTCTCTCCACGATTTCGCCTCTCGCATACGAGCCTCGCTCTATGACGTGGATTACGTCCGGAAGCAGGTTTCATTTTCGTATCGCGTGAATGAAGATGTGGTTAACAACCCGCTTGGCGATGCTGCTGTTGATACGATCTCTGAAATGGCTCGCAACTCTTTGCGAGACTTCCAGTATTCGATGTCCAACGGTAGTAAGTTCACTCGCAAGTCACTGAGATATGTGACGAACATCAAGGAAAAGCTCATACAGATGGCTGTGCTGGATAGTTTTATCCAACCGGCGATTGACAGCATTGATGCGTTCGAAAGTTCTCTCCCCAAGAGACGGGCTGCGCAACTGGATGCTACTGAGCTGAGTAAAATGATGGGCTTGCTCACGTTGTTGAGCGATCCGAGCTACTTGTCGTCCCTAAGGACTGCCAAGCTGGAGATCGAAGAGGAAGAAGACCCAACAGATGCACCGGGTTCTGTTACCACTTCCCAGGACAACTTCCTCACCGGGATGTTAGCCGCCATATCGACCACCTCCAATACTCCCCCCACCCAAGTGGCCGGTTTTTACTAATCCGCCTTATCAAGGCAACCCCAACCAACCCCAGGCTTGCCCTGGGGTTTTAATTATTGGAGACACACAATGCAGTCTACTCAAAGCAAAATGCTGACCATTCAAATTCGGTTAGCAATGATGGCCAACGACTTCGGTTTGAGGACGACCTGGGGAAATTATTCTACTGCAGGTACAACTCAAGGTGTGGTGTTAATGCCTTTCTTCGATGCAGGCGATCCCGTTCAGGCCGCGGCCGCCATGGGGTTTGGCATGCACGAAGGGGCTCACCACCGATATGGCTCTGACTTTGCAAAATATGAAGCGTCACTGAAAACGAAAGGTAAAGTGCACCGCTTGCTTCTGAACTACTTCGATGACGGCCGGATAGACCGGATGGCTCTTATAGAGTACCCGGGGCTTCGTGGCGAGTATGAAGCCATTGAGCAGCTGTTTATCTCAAAGGGGATGAGGCTGGTTCCAGGGGCGAACACTCCAGCTATAGCTGTGTTGGAGGATTACATTGCGCACTACATTGGCAGCGAGTTGCTTAACTACAAGCCGCTCACCCCAGTTTGGGAGCAAACCAGAGATCTGGCACGCCAACGCTTCCCGATCGCTTTATTGACCAGGCTTGAAATCATCTCAGAAATGGGAGTGATAACCTCTGACTTCAATGATTGCTGGAATAGCGCAGATATGGTGCTTGATGCGATCAAAGATGCTTTGGAAGACCTGAAGACTCAACAGCCGGATCATGAACCTGAAGCTCAACCTGACACTGATGCAGATGGCCAACCGGATGCTGATGCAGATGGCCAACCGGATGCTGATGCAGATGGCCAACCGGATGCTGATGCAGATGGCCAACCGGATGCTGATGCAGATGGCCAACCGGATGCTGATGCAGATGGCCAACCGGATGCTGATGCAGATGGCCAACCGGATGCTGATGCAGATGGCCAGCCGGATGCTGATGCAGATGGTCAACCTAACGCTGATGCAGATGGTCAACCTGACGCTGATGCAGATGGTCAACCTAACGCTGATGCAGATGGCCAGCCGGATGCTGATGCAGATGGTCAACCTGACGCTGATGCAGATGGCCAGCCGGATGCTGATGCAGATGGTCAACCTGACGCTGATGCAGATGGCCAACCGGAAGCGGGGGCTGCTGGCGGGCCGAATGCTGATGACGTTGTTAGGTCAAAGCAAATTCAGGAGTTAGAAGCCTGTCTTGAAGCTGCCGGATCTGGATCCTCCGATGTCGAGGGACGTGACAAAGGAAAAATGCTGGCGTCATTGATCGAAGCGGATTCCCGCTTTCAACTCGACACTCCATTAAGGCCACATTTGGACGCTGTTTACACGAAGATTGGCCGGAGTGTAACACTCCCTAAAGTCCTCGCTGCATCGAGACCAATCACACAAGCTCTTATGGAGCTCGTAGAGACAGAAACCAACTGTGCTCCTGGATTGAGTCGACGAGGGAAGCGCTTTGTCACCTCCCGGTTCAATCGGTTCAAACAAGGTGATTTGCGTGTTTACCGCAGCAAAGCCAGAAACCTTGGCATCGATAGCGCCATCATGGTGTTGCTGGATTTGTCTGGATCAATGAATTGCCAAGAGGTGGTGGCAAAAAATGCCTGCCTGGCTTTGGCTCTTGCAGTTCAACAGATCGATGGGGCTGTAATTGGAATTCAGTCCTTCGGGGATTGGAATGTGGACCTACTGCGTTTTAGGGAGGATCCAGCCACTACAAGCTCTCGTCTCGATCTGATCTGTGCCGGTGGGGGAACACCCATGAGGGAAGGTCTAAGCAACGCATTTTTGGCCCTGATGCCAGAGCAAGCTGAACGCAAGAGTATGATCGTGATCACCGATGGTGAACCAGACGTTGACTGCGTTGATACCTTCAATATGGTTCGACAACATGGCATTGATGTCTTTGGCATCTTTATCGGCCAGTACGCGAACGGGAAAGCTGCTATGGACTACTACTTCAAACCAGGGAACTGGATTGCTGTAGGCGATATCCTCAGCCTTAAACGTGAGCTGTTCAAACTAGCCAAGGGCACTATCTTGGCTGCCTGACATCCCCCCCTCCACGTTGGAGGGGGGACTTTCGAACACTGAGCAATGGACATCCATTGCTGAGTGTTTGCAATGTGCAAGCACCAGCCCGTACCCCCTGTAATCGGGCGAAATGGGGAACACCAACCACATGGAGTAATGACATGCACTATGAAATCGTTGCGGATGATTTGGCCGCATATCTCAATGACAACCGTTTATGGGTCGAAGCGTACAAACACCTAGGCCTATTCGGTGATGCCACCCGAGGTTTCATTCCTGGGAAGAAGGCACCTAAAACCAGTTGCCCAAGACACGGTGGTCGTAGTGGAGAAGCCTTTGGATTAATCCACAGGGGCAAGCTCGACTCAGAAGCAACCGGCGTTGGAGTATGCAACTCTTGTGGGGTTATGTCTGGTTTCTCCATTGTAATGGAGGAAACAAACTGGCCTTTTCCGAAAGTCCTCGAGCAGCTGGCGATCGCCAGTGGTTACATGGATGGGATTACGTCAGGCGTGTTTTCCCCCCCTCCGAAATCGCCTACGCAACTTGCGTGGGAGAAGGAACGAGCGGAGGAAGATGCTCGGCGGGATCAAGCTGTCGCGAATAAAAATGCCCAGCTCTGGGATGAAGCCTGGCCTTTGACCAAGCCGCAAGCTGAGCCAGCCATTCGGTATCTCAGGAACCGGCAAATATTGTCGAAGGTGGCTTCCCTTGGTGGGGAAGTAAGGCTCCACCCTGGTGTGCGATACATCGACATGAATTATGGCCCGTGCATAATCACGCTAGAGCCGCACGGGATGCGTTACTGGTGGCTCGATAAGGACGGCCGTAAAACAACTCAGCCCGCTGGCGTGCGCCAATCTACTCAGAAGGAACTGATTGAAGAGGCTATCGACTTGACTCATCCATCTGCGAAATTGGCTCGTTTGGCAATATCGCAAATGCCCGATCACATCAAGGCGGCAATAGCATCTCATAAGGCGGTTTTTCACAAAGGAGTGGCGTTTAAACTTGATCTTGGGAAGCATCCTTGCATCCTTTGCCGGATCCGAGATCCTTCAGGAAAGCCAGTCAGTCTCCATCAAACCTTCATCACTAACGATGGGCTGAAAGCTCCTGTGCCAAAAGTGAAGAAATTGAGGCCGTCAGTGTCAACAGCCCCAATATCGGGTGGTGCCGTGCAACTTTGCCCACCGACTCCGGTTCTTGCTGTAGCCGAAGGCCTTGAGACACTTCTAAGTGTCGAATCAGCCATAGGTATGCAGGGGTGGGGACTGCTAAATGCAACACTGATGGGAAACTGGATTGTTTGCATGGGAGTAAAACACGTCTACATCTGGGAAGATGCTGACCCGGCCGGAGAAGTGAATGCAGCTAAGCTGGAGAAAAATCTGCTATCTGCTGGCATCAAGGTTACGAGATGCAACCCGAAGCTTATCAGAGCTGAAAGTGACATGGATTGGAACGATATTCTGGTGAATTTCGGACCAGATGTGTTCCCACATAGCGACTGGCTGCAGCACGTTTGAACAAGGGAGAGCTTATGGACCTGAAAAGTCTGATCAATGGCATTCATCCCATTGTACGGTTATCCGTTTCCAACGTCCGCCTATCCCCTGAACTGGGGTATTGGCCAGCTAAATTCGAAAACTTGGAATCATTGCATCAGTGGCTATCGAGTGAAGCGGGTGAGCATTACCGCTACCCGGGAGCTGAAAGTATCAATGTGACCTTACTTGATGTCTTACGACACTGCGATCGCCCTAGTGCGAGAGTAATGGCAATACTTAAGACACAGACCCAACTAGCTTCGTGATGATAGAAGCAAAAAGCCATCACCCTTCAGGGGTGATGGCTTTTTTATGGTTCTTCGCGGGATCTTGGGGAAGTGGAAGTTGACAGACAGGGTGCTGGTAAACTGGCTGTCTCC
>NZ_JAPCJD010000116.1:0-8328 GCF_027707845.1 Aeromonas sp. QDB14
CCATGATCTCGCACCTCAGTAACTGTACGTAAGATCAGTATAGCTCGTGGTGACTGCTAATCATGGGTAATCAGGTTTCATTATATTCGGACGAACCCGAGAGATTTAACCCACAACACCAATCACTCCAACGGCGGCGTGCGCGGCGGCACCTGGCGCTTGCTGCCGGTGGACTCGAAGGCCGAGGCGACGCGCAGCAGGTTGTTGTCGTCATAGGCGCGACCGGCGAAGGTCAGGCCCACCGGCATACCGATATCGGCCATGACGCCCATGGGGACGGTGACGGTCGGCACACCGAGATGGCGAATGGCGAGGTTGCCGTTGGCAACCCAGATGCCGTTGCTCCAGGCGATGTCGGCGGAGGCCGGATTCACGTCCGCGTCAGCCGGGGCGACGTCGGCCACGGTGGGGAACAGCACGGCGTCGAGCTTGAGCTCGTCCATCCAGTCTTCCAAGTCCAGCTTGCGGGTCTTCTCCAGCCCACGCAGGCCGTCCGGCACAGAGGCAATCTCGTCGAAACGCTTGAGACCGCGCTTGGCCATCTTGACGTACTCGTCCATGCCGGCGGCGAGATCCCCCTCGCGGTTCGGCAAGGTGCCCGGATCGTGGGGGAAGATCTTCGGCCCATCGACATCTTCAAGTTTGTTCAACTTGGGATCGCCGTTGGCACGCAGGAAGTCGTCGAACGCCCAGCCGGAGAGCTCCCACAGCTCGTCGTTGAGAAACTCCGGGCTCACGATGCCGCGATTGAACACGGTCGGCGCGCCGGGTCTGTCCCCTTCGCAGTTGGAGACCAGCGGGAAGTCCACTTCAATGACCTCGGCGCCCGCGGCTTCCAGCGCCTGACGGGCCTGTTCCCACAGGGCAATCACGGCCTCGCGGGTATGGATACGCTGACCGGTCGGGCCGCCGATGCCGGGGTTGTCGCTGGTGCCCGCCAGGTCATCCTTGTTGATAAACATGCGCGGCACGCCGAGGCGCTTGCCCTTGATGGCATCGGCCTTGGCAGCCAGATCCAGATAGGAAGCCGGACGCACTTCAGAGGCCTTGGGCAGCTGCACCCAGGGCTGCATGCGCCACAGATCGCCATGGGTGTCGGCATCGTCGGCGACCACCACATCCAGCACTTCCAAAAGGTCTGCCATGGTGCGGGCGTAGGGCACGACGACGTCCATGGTCGGGGTCAGGGGCCAGTTGCCGCGCACCGAAATCACGCCCCGGGACGGGGTGTAGGCACACAGACCGTTGTTGGAGGCCGGGCCCCGGCCGCTCGACCAGGTCTCTTCCGCCAGACCAAAGGCGGCGAAGCTCGCGGCGGTGGCAGTACCGGCGCCGTTGGAGGAGCCGGAGGCAAAGGGCGCGGTCAGGTAGTCGGCGTTGTAGGGGCTCTCGGCACGGCCATAGACGCCGCGCTGCATGCCGCCATTGGCCATGGGGGGCATATTGGTCTTGCCAAGGCAGATGGCACCGGCGGCGCGCAGGCGCTCAACGGTAAAGGCATCGCGCTGGGCCACCAGATCCTTGAAGGCCGGGCTGCCGGAGGCGGCGGTCAGCCCCTTGACCAGATAGCTGTCCTTGGCGGTGTAGGGGATGCCGTCGAGCGGCCCCAGGGTTTCGCCACGGGCGCGGCGGGCATCGGAAGCCTCGGCCTCTTTCAGGGCATCGGGGTTGGGCACCACGACGGCATTGAGGCGGGTTGCTGTCTCGGGGCCGTCATAGGCGGCGATCCGGGCCTGATAGGCCTCGACCAGTTCGACCGCTGTGGTGCGGCCTGATTCGAGCGCGGCACGCAGCTCGGCAATGGAAACCTCGGTCACTTCGATCATGGGGATCTCCTGTAAAAGGGTGACTGTTTGTCATGATGATCGCCGTATCGGCGCCTGCGACCATCACATTATCAAGAGATAAAACCCCACGGCGTGGGGTTTTGAATTTCTACACTCTTCGACCAGCTTATTTGCCAGACGGGATCTGCTGGGTAATGCAGTGGATATTGCCACCCCCCAGCAGGATCTCCCGGGCCGGCACGCCGACCACGGTGTGCTCCGGGAAGATCTCTTCCAGAATGCGCTGGGCTTCGCCATCGGTGGCGGCATCCAGCAGCGGATAGACGATGCGATCGTTGGTGATAAGGAAGTTCACGTAGGAGCCGGCCAGACGGCCTTCTGCCTCGCGCGGCACACCGGTGCCGCTCTCGACACCGGCAGACTCCTCTTCAGTGCAGAAGAGCGGGCCCGGCTGGGGCAGCTTCCACACTTTCAGCTTGCGACCCTTGGCATCCACCGCCGCTTCCAGCACCTTGAGGGCGGCCAGGGAGCGGGCGTACTGGGGATCGTTCTCGTCATCGGTCCAGTGCAGGGCCACTTCACCTGGGCGCACGAAGCAGCACATATTGTCGATGTGGCCGTCTGTTTCATCCATGTAGACCCCTTCGTCCAGCCAGATAACGCTCTTCACACCCAGATAGTCGCGTAAGTAAGCTTCGATCTGCGCTTTGGTCAGGTGCGGGTTGCGGTTTTCGTTGAGCAGGCACTCGGCGGTAGTCAGGCAGGTGCCTTCGCCATCCACATGGATGGAGCCCCCTTCCAGAATGAGCGGCGCGTCGTAACGATCCATGCCGTGCTGTTCCAGCATCCGGGCAGCGACCTCTTCATCCTGGTTCCACGGGTAGTAGAGACCCCCCTTGTGGCCGCCCCAGGCGTTGAAGCCCCAGTCCACCCCGCGGCACTCGCCTGCGGCGTTGGTGACGATGGTAGGACCTGTGTCGCGGGCCCAGCAGTCATCGCTGGCCATCTCCACCAGGGTAACGTGGGCGGGCATGATGCCACGGGCCTGCTCCATAAACTGGGCCGGCACCCCCATAAAGACCGGCGTCGCGCCACCGATGGCATCCGCCACCTTGGCGAAGGTGGCCTGGGCGAAGCGACCGGCTTCCCGCCAGTTGTCCGGGCGGAACGGCCAGATCATCCAGACAGCCTGCTGGTGAGCCCACTCGGCGGGCATGGTGAAGCCGTCGGCGGCCGGCGTGGAATTCATGGTCTTGATGCTCATCGCAAGGCTCCTTGCATGGATTGAGGCCCCCGATTTGCCTGGGAACCCTGAAAAAATAAGAGTGGGTCGCAGTGTAAGAAGTTGCGCGCCCATCCATCAAATGAATAGGATTAATTGTCCCATAAACACGGCGAATAATCCCCCCCATGAAACTGCACCAGCTCGACCTCAATCTGCTGCTCGCCTTTGACGCCCTGATGACGCAAGGGAGCGTGACCCGCGCCGCCGAATCGCTCTTTATCAGCCAGCCCGCCATGAGCCACTCCCTCGGCCGGTTGCGGGCCTTTCTCGGCGACCCGCTGCTGGTGCGCACGCCCCAGGGGATGTTGCCGACTCCCCGGGCCCAGCGCCTGCATCTGGGGGTGCAGCAGGCACTGCGGCTGCTGGAGCAGCAACTCTGGGAGGAGGACGAGTTCGCGCCGCGTCAGTCGAAGCGCCGCTTCGTGCTCTGCACCACGGATTACGTGGAGTGCGTGCTGATCCCGCCCCTTATCCAGCGCCTCAGGAAGCTGGCGCCGGGCGTCACCATCGAGATCCGCATCCTGCGCGATACCCTGCCCGAAGCCGAGCTGGCGAGCGGCGAGATAGATCTCGTGCTGGGGTTTGACGAGTACATGCAGGTGCCGGGGTATCTGGGCAAGGAGACCTGGCTCACCGAACCCCTGGCCGGGCTGGTGCGCGCCACCCTGGAGCTGGAGGAGGAGCGCATCACCCTCGACCAGCTAATCGAGATGCCCCATGTGTTCCACTCGCCGCTCGGCACCTCGGAGGCGAGCCTCGACCGCTATTTGCAGAGCCTGGGCCATAGCCGCACCATCTCGGTCAACAGCCAGAGCTATATGTCCGCCGCCGCCATCGTGAGCCAGAGCGATCACCTGCTGGTGCTGCCCAGCATGGTGGCGGAGCTGCTCGCCAGCCACTGGCCGCTGAAAAGCCTGCCCCTGCCCGACGACGTGCCGGACTATCACCTCAACTGCGTCTGGCACCCGGTCCACGCCCAGCAACCGGCGTTGATCTGGTTGAAGGCGTTGATGAAGGAGTTGGTCAGCCCCGCGTAAACCCGCAGCGTCTGGCATACCAAAACAGCATGCGCAGCAGCCGGCCCAGGTGTGGCTCAAGCATCTGATGAAAGAGCTGGTGACTCCTGAATAACCCGACGGCGTGTGACTCCCCCCCCTCATCCCCAACCCTTCTCCCGCAAGGGGAGAAGGGAGCGGATCTGCGCCAGTGGCAGCATCGCAAACAACCTGTCTGCTAGGGCGAAATACATCCCACCAGCACATCGACCTATCGATTCATCAGTTCATCAGTTCATCAGTTCATCAGTTCATCAGTTCATCAGTTCATCAGTTCATCAGTTCATCAGTTCATCAGTTCATCAGTTCATCAGTTCATCAGTTCATCAGTTCATCAGTTCATCAGTTCATCAGTTCATCAGTTCATCAGTTCATCAGTTCAATGTCACACCACGATGGCCCCGAGATGACCACCAAAATGACAACTGTCACTCGATCTGTCCCCTCTCCCTCTGGGAGAGGGCCAGGGTGAGGGGAAGCAACCCACTCAGTCACCAGACCGGGGAATGGCTATATCTAATAGGGTCAAACAGCTCTGGATAAGCACCATGAGAACCCATCCGTTTGCCAAGCGCATGAGGCGAGAAGCCACCCTTGCCGAACAGAAACTGTGGCTGCAATTGCGCGACCGCCGCCTGGCTGGGGTGAAATTCCGTCGCCAGATGCCCATCGGGCCCTACATTGTCGATTTCATCTCGCTTGAGCAGAGGCTGATCATCGAGGTAGACGGGTCACAGCACAACGAACCGGCCGGACGGCAACATGATGGCGCAAGAACGGCCTACCTCAATCAGCAGGGCTTTCGGGTGATCCGGGTGTGGAATAACGATGTATTGAGTCGGATGGAGGCCGTACTGGAACTTCTTTTGCTCTCTTTACGCTGAGCACGAGCCCTCCCCCTCATCCCCAGCCCTTCTCCCATTCTTTTGTAGATGAGCGGGAGAAGGGAGCAAACAACCCGGTGGCGTGTGGCATCCCCAGAAACAACCATGACTCCCGCAAGGGGAGAAGGGAGCAAACAACCCAGCGGCGTGTGGCATCCCCAGCAACAACCATGGCTCCCGCAAGGGGAGAAGGGGGCAAAACCCCTGCTGCGAGGGGCATCCCCAGCAACAGCCATGGCTCCCGCAAGGGGAGAAGGGAGCAAACAACCCGGCGGCGTGTGGCATCCCCAGCAACAACAAAGGCTCCCGCGGGAGCCTTTGTTGTTTCCATCCTCGCCATCACGCCCGCAGGGCGCTCATCATCCGGGCGACGACACCGGCCAGCAGAGGGCGGTCGGGGTGACACTGGGCGAAGGTGACCAGTCCCTGGATATGGACCTGCAAGAAGGCGGTCAGGGTGGGGATGTCCCCCTCTTTTGCCAGCTCTCCCTGCGCCTTTGCCAGGGCCAGCTGCCCGGCCAGATCCTGTTCCAGCTCGCCATAGATGGCCTTGAAGCGAAGATGCAGCTCCTCGTCCTGCTCCGCCAGCTCCATCAGGGTGCGGGTCAGCAGGCAGGAGCCCTGCAGGGCATCGTCCACCACCTGCTCGAGGAAGGCGTGCAGCCCCGCCAGCGGGCTGGGCTGTGCCAGGCAGCGGCGGCGCAGGGCCCCCTTCTCTGCCACATAGTGATCGACCGCCGCCAGCAGCAGGCCGCGTTTGTTGCCAAACGCCGCGTAGAGGCTGCCCGGGTGCAGGCCGGTTGCGGCCACCAGCTCCTGCATGGTGGTCTTGGCATAGCCTTTGGCGCGAAAGGCTTCCATGGCGTTTCGCAAGACGGCATCCCGATCGTATTCGGCGCTGCGCATGGGGTCTCCGGTGGCAAGGTCCCGCGGGACGGAAAAAACAGGGCGGCAAGTTTACCCCAGCCTCCCCCGTCAATCCATGTTGAATGCTTGCTCAAAAAATACTTGCACACAAACCAAAAAACGTCTTGAATGCCCGTTCAAGAATCACTCCCTCAGGACAGACGATCATGAATACCCTGTTTCAGCCCTATCGCCTCAACGACACCCTCACCCTCGCGAACCGTTTCATGATGGCCCCCCTCACCCGCTGCATGGCGGGCCCGGGTCTGGTGCCCACCGAACAGATGGCCGCCTACTACGGCCGCCGCGCCGACATCGGCCTCATCATCTCCGAAGCCACCATCATCCGTCCGGACGGGCAGGGCTACCCCAATACCCCGGGGCTCTACAGCGCCGAACAGATCGCCGGCTGGAAGAAAGTGACCAGCGCCGTGCATGCCAACGGCGGCAAGATCTTCGCCCAGCTGTGGCACGTGGGTCGTCTCTCCCACCCCTTCTTCCACCACGCCGAAGTGCTGGCCCCCTCCGCCGTCGCCCATGAGGGCACGGTGCCGCGCATGCGCGAGCTGGTCTATCAAGTGCCGCGCGCCCTGACCGGGAGCGAAATCGCCCAGCTGGTCGAGGATTACGCCCAGGCCGCCGCCAACGCCATCGAGGCGGGCTTTGACGGGGTGGAAATCCACGGTGCCAACGGCTACCTCATCGATCAGTTCCTGCACCACGCCAGCAACCTGCGCACCGACAACTACGGCGGCAGCCCCGAGAACATGAGCCGCTTCGCCCTCGAGGTAGTGGATGCCATCGCCGCCCGCATTGGCGGGGATCGCACCGGCCTTCGTCTCTCCCCCGGCGCCTATGTGCACCTGGAGGGGGATGCCCGGGATCGCGCCGTGTTCGACCACCTGCTGGCCGAGCTGAACCAGCGCACTCTGGCCTATCTGCACCTGGGCATCTTCGATGACAGCCTCACCTTCGACTACCTGGACGGCCGCGCCTCCGACTACCTGCGTGCCCGCTACGACGGCCACCTGGTGGGGGTCGGCAACTACAGCGCCGAGACCGCGCTCGAGGCCATCGAGGCGGACCGCTTCGACCTCGTCGCCATCGGTCGCCCCCTCATCGCCAACCCGGACTACCTCGCCAAGGTGAAGCAGGGAGAGGCGCTGACCCCCTATGCCGACACCATGCTGGCGGAACTGGTCTAACCCTCGCCGGCACCTTGCCAGACCAAGGATGGGATCCGCGCCCCCGCGCGGGTTTCCAATGTTTGGGCCCTCTCCCGGGCCCTTTTTTCTGCCTGCCTGTCCCCTTTTTCACGCAAATAGTTGTCACCAACAACCAAACGATGGTATTGGTTGCGCATAACAACCAAATACCATCACTAGGAGACAACCCCATGGATCCCCGCCCCCTGCGCGCCCTGTCGAGGGAACTGGTACGCGAACTCGGCATGCTCTCCCAGCAGTGCGGCTCGCTGGCCCTGAGCCCCCTGGAGGCCCACCTGCTCATCGAGCTGGAGAACGGTCCCGCCACCAACCAGCAGCTTGCCGAGCGCCTTCGCATCGACAAGTCCAACGCCAGCCGCCCCCTGGCCCGCCTCGCCGAGCGGGAGCTTATCGCCTGGCAACCCCACCCCTCGGACGGGCGCAGCAAGGAGGCGAGCCTCACCGCGCCGGGCAAGGCACAGCTTGAGGAGCTGCACCGGCAGATGGACGAGACCATGGCGGGGGCCCTGGCCCAGCTCTCCCCCGCCGAGTGCGAGCAGATCTGGGAGGGCATGCGGCTCTATCGCAGCGCCCTCTCCCGCGCCCGCCGCCAGCAGGGGTTCGTCATCCGCCCCATCACCCCGGCCGACAATCCCCGGATCGCCGCCGTGGTGCGCGCCGTCTCCGCCGAATACGGCCTCACCGCCGACAAGGGGTACGGGGTGGCGGATCCCAACCTCGATTTTCTCCACGAGACCTATCAGGGGGAGCGCAGCCGCTACTGGGTGATTGAGGGACCGGACGGCGCCATTCTCGGCGGGGGTGGCATAGCGCCGCTGGCGGGAGCAGCGGATGTGTGCGAGCTGCAGAAGATGTACTTCCTGCCCGCCCTGCGAGGGCTGGGGCTGGGACGGCGGCTGGTGTTGCAGGCGCTGGCCGAGGCTCGCGCCCTGGGTTACCAGCGCTGCTATCTGGAGACCACCGCCGTGCTGCGGGAAGCCACCGCCCTCTATGAATCCCTGGGCTTCGAACACCTGCCGGGGCCCCTTGGCTGCACGGGCCACGACGCCTGCGAGATCTGCATGGTACTGGCGCTCGACTAAATAGCTGTTCCGAATAGTAGATCACAGGAGGAAGGGAACTCAGTCCAGTTTGTGCGATCTCATTAGGCGCGAAACAAAACAAGCCACACCAAAAGGACTGAGT
>NZ_JAPCJD010000117.1:0-7977 GCF_027707845.1 Aeromonas sp. QDB14
GGCATATGGATTTAGGGACTCAGAATACTTTTTTCTGAAAATCAAGGCGGCCTTCCCCGGAAAGCCGCGATGAACCCTTAAAATGCCCTCCTAACCCGACACCATGACAAGGATCCGTTTCGTTCATGCACTCTCACTGGCTGCTGAGGTTTGATCTGCATCGCCTCATCCTTGCGCTGGCCGTCATAGGTGTGCTGGCTACCTTTGGCAACAGCTTTTACGCCATCTATCAGGCACAACGGCAACTGCTCATCGACAACACGCTAGAGGCGAACCGGGTCTATGCCGCCAAGCTCGCCGCCTCCGCCGAGACCATGCTGCACTCAGCCCAGGAACAACTGGCTTACAGCGCTAGCCAACTTGCCCCCCTGCTGCAGACCGATGACATCGCAGGGCTCGAGGAGGAGGTAACCCAACTGCGTAGACGTACCAATACCTTCAACTCAGTGGTCGTGGTCAACACCGAGGCAACCATTGTTGCTGTCTCCCCCGAGACTCTGAATGTGAAAGGGGCCAAACTGACCTCGGCCCATGCGAGAAACACCCTGAAGAAGCAGAAGCCGATCATCTCAGATCCTTTTGTCTCCCTCTCCGGCAACTACCTCATCAGCCTCTCCCACCCCATCTTCTCGGCAGACAAGCGCTACCTCGGCTATGTCGCCGGCACCATCTATCTGGGGTCCGCCAGCGTGCTCTCCAGCCTGCTGGGGCAGCACTACTACCAGGATGGTTCTTATCTTTATGTGGTGGACCGCCAGCGCACCCTCATCTACCACCCGGATCCTGAACTTATTGGCCATAAAGTGGCGTCCAACCGGATAGTAGACGAGGTGTTACAGGGCAACGGGGGAGCACAAACCATGTACAACACCGATGGAAACGAGATGCTCTCGGGCTTCGCTCCGGTGGCGGACGCAGGCTGGGGGATAGTGGCCCAGCGCCCCAGCAGCGCCACTCTAGCGAGACTCGATCAACAGATGAGCGACATTCTCAAGGGGATGATCCCGGTCACCCTCTTCATTCTCTTCGTCATCTGGCTCTCGGCCACCATCATCGCCAGACCCCTGCGACAACTGGCCAACCGGGCCGGACTCATGGATCAGCAGGGGGCCGCCACCAGCATCTCGGGGATCCGCGCCTGGTATTTCGAAGCGGCCCAGTTGAAGCAGGCCATCCTCAAGGGGCTGGGGCTGCTCAACACCAAGATCGACAAGCTGCACACCGACAGCCACACCGACCCCATGACGGGCCTGTTCAACCGCCGGGCCATGCAGCAGATGCTGGACGAGTACGAGGCCGAACGTCAGCCCCTGACGGTGATTGCCCTGGACATCGATCACTTCAAGGCCATCAACGACCGCTTCGGTCACGACGTGGGGGATGCCGTCATCGTCTCCCTCGCCACCCTGATGCAGCAGGATCTGCGTTCCGATGCCGCCTTGTGTCGAAGCGGCGGCGAAGAGTTCCTGCTGCTGCTGCCCGGGGTCTCCCTTGCACAGGCGCAGAAGATCGCCGAGCGCCTGCGTACCCGGGTGGCGAGCCACGACATGGAGGTAGCAGGCCACATCACCATCTCCCTCGGCGTCGCCCACTGGGGGGCGGATGCCACCAGCATCGCCGCCGTGCTCAAGGAGGCGGACAAGGCGCTCTATGATGCCAAGAGCCAGGGCCGAAACTGCGTGGTGGTGGCCCTGGGCTGATCGGCCCAGGCTTTGCCGGACACCGTTCGGCCATAAAAAAACCCCTGCCATGGCAGGGGTCGGACGGTATCCATGTCAGGAGATCAGAGCGTGACGGCCAGGCTCTCGACCGAGGCGGCGCTCGGGGTCACCAGTACGGGCACCGATTTGGAGGTGGGGGTGAAAGAGCCCTCCCCTATGCTCTCGATGGCCACCAGGGGGTTGGTCTCCGGGTAGTAGGCGGCGATGTTGCCTTTCGGGATCTCGTAGAAGATGACGCTAAAGCCCCGCACCACCCGCTCGCGCCCGTCGTTGCACACCGCACTCATGTCCACCCGCTGCTCCTCGGCGAGCCCCAGCCTCCTGGCATCCTCCTCGTTCATGAAGACCACGTTGCGTCGCCCCTTGATGCCGCGATAGCGGTCATCCATGCCATAGATGGTGGTGTTGTACTGATCGTGGGAGCGCAGGCTCTGAAGCAGCAGCACGGGCTGGTCCACCATCTGCTCCGCGTGGCTGGTGCACTCGGGCAGGATGGAGTCCGGCAAACGGCTCGCCCTGAATTCGGCGCGCCCGCTCGCGGTGTTCCAGCGCAGCAGGGCGGCGCTGTTCTCCAGATGGAAGCCGCAGGGCTCCTCGATGCGGCGGTTGAAGTCGCCAAAGCCCGCGATGGTCTCCTCGATGAGATCCCGCAGCAGCCCGTAGTCATCCCGCAGCGCCAGCCAGTCCACCCGATCGCTGCCAAGCGTTGCCTCGGCCATGCGAGCCACGATGTCTATCTCGGAGAGACAGAGCGGCGAGACCGGCTCGTTCATCCCGGTGGAGGCGTGCACCATGCTGAAGGTGTCCTCCACGGTGATCTTCTGCACCCCGGAGCGCTGCTGATCGAGCTCGGTACGGCCCAGGCAGGGGAGGATCAGGGCATCTTTTGACACCATGAGGTGGCTGCGGTTGAGCTTGGTGCTGATCTGCACGTTGAGCTCGCTCCTTCGCATCGCTTCATAGGTGAACTCGGTATCCGGCGCGGCGGCTGCCAGGTTGCCCCCAAGGCAGATGAGCACCTTGCTCTTGCCGCCATGAAGGGCTTTGAGGGCCTCGTAGACGTTGTGCCCCGGCGTGCGCTTGAAGCCCACCGGGAAGCGGCGCTCCAGGCGATCGAGGAAGGCGGCATTGGGTTTCTCGTTGATCCCCATGGTGCGGTTGCCCTGCACGTTGCTGTGACCGCGCACCGGACAGAGTCCGGCCCCCGGCTTGCCAATCTGGCCGCACATCAGGTGCAGGTTGACGATTTCGCGAATGGTGTCGACCGAATGCTTGTGCTGGGTGATCCCCATGGCCCAGCAGCTGATCACGCTCTCGCTGCTTGCGAAGATCTGCGCCGCCCGGGTGATCGCCTCCCGACCGAGGCCGGATTGCGCCTCGATCTGCGTCCACTCCGTGGCCTTCACCTGGGCCAGGTAGTCGTCAAAGTGCGCGGTGTGCTGCTCGATGAAGGCGAGATCGATGCGCCCCCCCTCCTCTTCCAGGATGTATTTCGCCATGCCGCGAATGGCCGCCATGTCACCGCCCAGCTTTGGCGTGAGGTACTGGTGGCTGATGGTGGTTGCCGCCGGGGTCAGTAGCTCCGCCGGGCTCTGGGGGCTTGCGAAGCGCTCGAGGGCCACCTCTTTGAGGTTGTTGAAGGTGACGATCTGGCACCCCTGGCGTGCCGCCTTGCGCAGGGCGTTCATCATGCGCGGGTGGTTGGTGCCCGGGTTCTGGCCAAAGACGAAGATGGCTTTGGCGGCGTCGAAATCATCGAGCACCACGGTGCCCTTGCCCACCCCGACGGACTGGATAAGCCCCACCCCGCTCGCCTCGTGACACATGTTGGAGCAGTCGGGGAAGTTGTTGGTGCCATAGAGACGGCCAAACAGCTGATAGAGGTAGGAGGCTTCGTTGCTGGCGCGTCCCGAGGTGTAGAACTCCACCTCGTCGGGGCTGGCCAGGCTCTTGAGTTTGTCGGCGATGAGGGCAAACGCCTGATCCCAGCTCACCGGCTCGTAGTGATCGGTGGCCGGGTTGTAGCGCAGGGGCTCCGTCAGTCGCCCCTGATATTCGAGCCAGTAGTCGCTCTGGGTGGCGAGACGGCGCACCGAATGCTCGGCGAAGAAATCGGCCCCCACCGTCTTGCCGGTGGATTCCCAGGCCACCGCCTTGGCGCCGTTCTCGCAAAACTGGAAGGCCCCCTGCTTGTTGTCACCCCAGGCGCAGCCGGGACAGTCAAAGCCGTCGGTCTGGTTGACCCGCAGCAGGTTCTTGATGTTCTGGCGGGTCTTCTGGCTGCGCAGCACCTGCTTGAAGGTGGACTGCAGGGAGGAAAAGCCGCCGGCCTTGGCCGGTTTTTCAATATGACTGGACATGGGAGTCTCCAACGTGATCCTGGGCGCGGGGGCTGGCATAGCAGACCGGGGCATCGGATCGGGGCACATGGATCAGGGTCAGGTTGTACTTCAGGGCCAGTCGCACCGCGAGCTGACTGGGGGAAGCAAGGCTGATGAGGTGAGCGGCGCCAAATTGCACCGCCTTGTGAATGAGTTCGCTGCCGCAGCGGCTGGTGATCACCAGGGTGGCGGCCTGCACCGGCTGGCGCAGCTGCATGCCGATGAGCTTGTCCAGGGCGTTGTGCCGCCCTATGTCCTCCCGGCAGGCCAGGATCTCGCCGCGATCATCCAGCGCCAGGGCGGCATGAAGGGCGCCGCTCTGGCGGGCCTTGCTCTGCCAGGGGACGATGCGCTCCCGCAGATCCTGCAAAGAGGCGGTGTCGAAGGGGGCACCCGGGGTCAGCGGGGTGAGCACGGGCAACGCATGTTCGATGGCCTCCACCCCGCAGATGCCACAGCCGCTGGCACCGGCCAGGCGGCGCTTGCGCTGGCCAAGCATTGCCAGACAGCGGTTGGCGATGGTGACATCGAGCACGATGCCGTGCTCGGACGGGGTGCTCTGGATATCGTGTACATCGTGGTTGCCCCCGATGATCCCCTCGCCAAACAGAAAACCGATGGCGAAATCGTCGAGATCGTCCGGGGTGGCCATCATGACGGCATGGTTGATGCCGTTGATGTTGACGGACACGGCCACCTCCTCCACCAGCTCATCCAGACTGGGCAACCGTGAATTGAAAGGGATCATGCGAGACGCTTATAAGCTGTATTCGGGCCTCAAGTTTAGATAAGCCGCCGCGCCAAAACCAATGAAACAAATCTATTCACCAATAGATAACTTCTATTGCTATCGGGATGTCGATTGATTAAATTTGTCGCTCATTGCCTTTGCCTGCTGCCATTACCACGATGAATATCAAGCAGTTGCACTATTTCTACGAGCTGGCCCAGCACCGTCACTTCGCCAAGGCGGCCAAGGCTTGCTTCATCACCCAGCCGACCCTGTCAGCCAGCATCACCGCCCTGGAGAAGTCACTTGGCACCGAACTGGTGGTGCGCAACAGCCAGTTCGTGGCCCTGACCCAGGCGGGGGAAGTGGTGCTGCACCACGCCGAGCGGATGCTGCAGGAGCAGGATGCCATGCGCCAAGAGCTCAGCCTCTTTCGGGGCGGGCTGTCGGGGGCGCTACGCATCGGCGTCGTGCCCCAGTCGAGCATCGACATCATGCCGCTGCTTAAGGGGTTCAACGACGCCTACCCCAAGGTGGGCCTGCACCTCTGCGTGATGACCCATGCCACCCTGATGGAGCAGCTGGATCTGCATCGCATCGACATCGGGCTCGGCTTTGACGAGTTGCTCACCGAGCATCAGCGCAGGGCCCTCGACGTCCAGCTTCGCCACCCCAACCCCATGGCCCTGCTGGGCCCCCTGCCTGCCCACTGCGCCCCGACCGGGCCGCTGACCCTGGCGGACCTGCAAGATCTCCCCCTGATCCTGCCAAGCACCACCATGCAGTTTCGCCGCTACCTGGACGAGGCCGCCGCCCGCCAGCAGATCAGCCTGCGGGTGGTGCTGGAGACAGACTCCCTGTTCCACCTGGTCAACGGGGTGAGCCACGGCCTGGGCTGCGCCGTGGTCAGCGCCGGCATCGCCGCCACCGCCCAGCAGCTCTTCAAACTGCCCTGCCACCACCTGAGCGATGCAAGCGCAGGCACCATCGCCTTCATCACCCGAAAACACAGTGTCACCCCCGCCATGAAGGCGTTTCTCGCCAAGGCAGGGGCATGAAAAAGGCAGCCCATGGGGGCTGCCTGCACTGATCAAGGGGGGAACTTGCGCCTCTCCTGGCGTCAGTCTGCCCCTTGCTGTTTGTCCAGCGCCGCGATGAAGGCGCTCGCCAGGGCGTGGTCGGAGAAGGGATTCTGGCCTGTGATGAGCTCGCGATCGATCACAACGCCAGGCTGCCAGGGTGCCACGAACTGCATGCTGCCGCCGGCCTGGGCCATGGCCTTCGCCGGGTAGTAGCGCAGCTTGTCACCCCCAAGGGAGCCTTCAAACACCGCCTCTTTCTTGTCGGAGAAGATGGTCATCCTGTAACCGTCGTAGATCCACTCTCTGGCGCCGTCTGCCTTGCCTGCAATGACCGACTGCTCGAACCCGGCCGGATCCGCCTGCGCCGCCAGCAGCGCGATGGGGCCATGGCAGATGGCGGCCGTGGGTTTGTGGTTGTCATGGAAGTGGCGAAGCAGGGTCCCCACCTCGGGATCCTTGGCAAGATCGATGAGGGGTGCGTGGCCGCCGGGAATGAAGAGGCCGGCATAGCGCTCGGGACCGGATGCCAGCACCTCCCTCAGGGAGAGCACCTTGCCGGCGCCAAGCAGCCCCTCCACGACGGCGCCGATGCGCACCATCTCCTGCGGGTTGCCACCAAAGTACTGGGGATCGACGGAGTGTTTGTCGACAACGGGCCGGTTCCCTCTCGGGGTCACCGGGGTCAGGGTATAACCGGCCTCCAGCAGGGCGGCGGCAGGCACCCCCAGTTCATTCTGGTAGAAGCCGGTGGTCAGGCTCTTGCCCCCTTGCAGCGGCAGTTCGGTCTCGCTCGAGAGCAGCACCAGGATCTCGCCTTTCGGGGAGGCGCTGGCCGCAGCGGAGGTCGCCAGCAGCAGTGAGGCCAGCACGGCCTTGAGGGTGTTCTTCATCGTGATCTTCCTTTTGATGGCAGTGATCGATCGGGCGGCCACCGGGCCGCCCTCGATGAGCAATTTACTGATTACACACGGACGAATAAACTCACACCATTGAACTTGATTATTTACATGGATGAACATATGTCCCGTGCCTTCGACCCCGTCCAGCTCGGCACCATAGAGCTCTTTTGCAAGGCAGCCGAACTTGGCAGCTTTACCGCCACGGCTCAGGTACTGGGGGTAACGCCCGCCTCGGTGAGCCGCTCCATCCAGCGTCTCGAGGCCAGGCTCGGCGTCAAACTCTTCCATCGCACCACCCGCAGCGTGCGCCTCACCCATGACGGGGAGCTCTATCGGGAACAGTGCCAGCAGGCGCTCGAGCAGATCGCCGAGGCCGAGCGGGCCATCACCGGCCGCCAGCGCCACCCCAGAGGAGTGCTGCGCATCAGCGTGGGCACCGTCTATGCCCACCACCGTCTGGTGCCCCTGCTGCCAGGCTTCATGGCGGCCTATCCCGAGGTCGAGCTGGAGCTCAATGTCTCCAACAGGAACATCGACTTCGTGGAGGATGGTTACGATCTGGCCATCCGGCTGGGGGAGCCGCGCGATGGGCGGATCATCGCCCGCAAGCTGGAGGATGCCAGCCTCGGGGTCTTCTGCACCCCCGATTATGCCGCCCGCCGCCCCGCGCCAACCTCCCTGGAGATGCTGTCGCAACATGATCTGATCCAGTTCATCACCCCGAGCACGGATCGCCCCTTCCCCTGGCAGTTCGTGAACGAGCAGGGGGACCCTGTCGACCTTCATGTCCAGAGCAGACAGCGGGTGCTTGACGATGTGCTGGCGGGCCTGGGCTGGGCGGTGGCTGGGGGCGGTCTGTTCCAGATCTACCATTTCGTGGCAGCCGAGGCGCTGTTGCAAGGCAAGCTGATCGAGGTGATGACCCCCTTTGCGGGGCGATCCCGCCCCTTCTACGCCCTCTATCCACAGCACCGTCACCTCTCGGCCCGGGTCCGGGCCTTCGTGGATTACCTGCTGGCAGCGGTGCACCCAGAGGGGTCGCCTGTGCCAGGGGAATGTCCCCCTCTTCGCTGACGAGGGCCCCTCATCCGCGAATTCAACTTCGAAGTGCGACACTCGCCTATGCCGCCTGACAGTACTCTTCGAATACCTTGACAGGCTGCC
>NZ_JAPCJD010000118.1:0-7762 GCF_027707845.1 Aeromonas sp. QDB14
GGGTGACGTGAGCGCGTTAAGGATCAGGGTGTTCACGTTGGCCGGAATGGCTGTTCAACTTCGCCGGAATACGCACTTGCAGGGAATTATATCTGTTCGTGTCGGTCAGGTAGCACAGGGACAATTACAAGGGGTGCTGACCAGTTTGACCCACCTGACAGGTGTAATCGGTCCACTTGTTTTTGCATTTTTGTATAGTGCAACCCGCGAAACGTGGAATGGATGGGTATGGATAATTGGCTGCGGATTATATGTAGTTGCATTGATTATACTGAGGTTTTTCCATCCAGGTAGGGTAATCCACCCGATAAATAAGAGCGATGTACAGCAGAGAATTTGAGCAACAATGCTGTACAGCACCGTAAATTCTGGCGCCCTACTCGGTGGATAGAGGTGAGCTGGTAGGTGGGTCTGGGATTGCGATCCATTAATCATCCTTTGGCAGCAACCGAGATAGGCCCACTTGAGCCGGTAGTTCCCCGATGACCTCAATCTTCCAACCCGTCATATTGGCCCGACACATGTGATAATGGTGCGCGATGTTGGCCTGCGCTTGCAAGGCGTGACGGGCTTTATCTAGTGCCTCAGTTGCATTGATGCCAATGCGGTTTAGCAGGAGTTCAACGCGGGTCTCCAGTTGCCTGCGTTCATGGGGGGAGAGTACCCCGGCCATTACCTTTGGCGCTACGTAAAGGCGGGCGTCGTCTTGCGAAATAGTCTTCAAGACACCGCGAGCGTACTCATTGGCGAGAGTGACCTCCTGGGCCATGTATTTGTGCATGAGGTGACCCTCTTCGAGGCGCATGATCACCTCGTTGACGTTGTAGTGACTGTGTTCCTCCAGATAGTCACGGACAAGGAGCTTATGGGCCAGCGCGATGACATCAGCCCGCTCGATATCGTTAGTGAGCCGAAGGCGTAATTCGGTTGCGCTGGCTAATTTGCCCATCGCGGCAGAAAGCAGACGACCACGTTGCGCCTGACCGGGGGACTCATCGCGACCGATAACTCCGGTTGGCAGGAATTTATCGGCTATCTCGCGGCTGACGGTGACGCGAATGCGGCTATTTTCCACGGTGAGGGTTTGATGCTTCATGTTACTGCTCCTGAGTCTGTCCGATGCCCGCGCCCACGGGGCCATGCCTATCATAATTGCGAGAGGCCTTTCGTGGGTAATTACACTGACTTGACCACTTACTTTGCACCCAGCCTTTTTAGAGAAGGTTCTTATGGCTGGATTTGCATCAGTGGTTAGGGGTGACGGCCATTGCCGACCTTGGGATAGATGGGCGTAATGATGACCAGCATCCAGGGCCAGGGAAGCAGTTACTCTATTCAAGAGAGGAAAACTTCTTTACGGGTCTGGCGGCGTTTGCTGTTGAACTCGTAATCAGCGAAGGTCAATTGATGACTCACGTTGGAGTTCGTTCTTGGTACAAAAGAGACTCTGGTGGTACTATGTCAAGGCCTTGTAAGGTATTGATTTTTAAGGTTCTAGCCCTTCCGATCGCTCAGCTACGGGCACATCTTGCTACGCAAGAGCACGGAATAAGCCGTGGACAACGCTGCGCGTTGACGCACCGCTTATCTCCGCTTGTACCCGTAGTCGCTCCCCAAGGGAATCAATCTCCTCTCATTTCTTCAACAGATCACGCAGATAGCTGTTCCGGTTATGGGCATTGCTGGGCGCTTTGGTGATGGCTGCAAACTCAGCTGTGCTGCCCACGATATGGACCTCATGCTCGGCCCTGGTTATTGCGGTATAGAGCCAGGCCCTGTCAACGATCCTCCCCTTTTGCAGCGCGATGATGATGCGTGGGAACTGCGAACCCTGAGCTTTATGGAGTGTGATGCAGTAGCCCAGCCTCATACAGTCCAGCAGGGATTGGGTGACATACACGCTCTCGCCTGTGTCCAGTTCAACCACTCCGTAGTCATCTCCAGCCCCGACAGCGCGAGTTAGCGTTCCGAGCGAGCCATTTTGAATGCCTTTCTCGTAATTGTTCTGAGTGAAGAGGATCACATCTCCTTGGCGCAAATCGTTGCGGCGGTAGGTTTCGCCATACATCTCAAATATCATCCGAGCACCATCAGGGTTGACGGCCTCCTGAATAAGATTATTGATCTCCGCCACCATAGCGGTGGTCGCACCTACCACTCGGCTGTTCTCGGGGGATTGCTGATATAACTCGGCACAGACTTGGGCGATCCTCTCTTTGGATGTTTCGTGGAAATAGACGTTACCCATGCTCAAGTGCTCCGGTATGAGACCTTGATTGACCTGCATAGAGTATTCAGGAATGCCTGTGGCTCCCTTCTGGCGTTTAACGATGTCCAGGGTCACGTTCGCAATGGCCTGTGATGCAACGATATCGGCTAGCACCTTGCCACATCCTATCGGAGGTAGCTGGTTTGGGTCACCCGTGAATATGATCCGCACGGTGGGGTGCAGATGGTTGGTGAGCCGATACATGGTGGGCAGGTCGATCATGGATGCTTCATCGATTACCAGCAGATGGCTGGGAAACCCATCAGATGGTTCTATGGGCTCTTGCCGCAACAAGGCGGAAATGGTCATCGTCCTAAAGCCTATCGACTCGTATAGGCGCATTGCTGCGCGTCCAGAAAGGGCGACAGCATGCACCTCAAAGCCCATTTTGCCATAGGCCCGCAGTGCCGTTCTGAGCACTGTGGTTTTGCCAGTTCCTGCGCCCCCCGTGATGCAACTCACCGCATTGTTTAGCGCGGTGAGCACCGCTTCATTTTGCATCGCGGTCAATTCATAGGGCAGCTCATTAACCGCTGCGAGAAAAGCAGCATTGGTGGACTCATCGTAACGATTTTGCTGTTTAGCAAGTTTCAACAGCCGCTTGGCAACAACAGTCTCCATCAGCAATTGTGCGGTAGGGTGATAGGTGCCTGCTTCATGGTTCAGCACATACTGGGCTTGGTGGTAACCAGCCTTGAATGCTTGTGCTGCCAACTCGCCGTCACCAAGCAATTTGGTCAGCAGGGGGCGAAGCCTGGCCTGCGTGGTGTAGGTGTGGCCTTTTTCCACTTCCGCGTGGATGGTGAACTCCAGGGCGGCACTCAGCCTCGTCGGATCTTTTAGTTCTACCTCAAACTTCGTTTGAGAAAGCGCATCCACGTCTTCAAACCCCATCCCGAAGCCGACCAGTAGGTAGGGATTCGCTTTGATTGCATCAACGGAGCTTTCGCCATGAAATTTCAAGATCCGCTGCTGAATGGGTGAGGGAATCCGACACTCTGCCATCCAATTGCAGTGGTTCAGATTTTTGTATTTTGCGTAGCCGTTGAACAGGGCATCAATAGATACATCACTCAGAATACCCTTGAGGCGCTCTCTGGACTCTGGTGTGTCGGTGCGCAGGGTGGCGTGAAATTGCTCACCGAGTAGTTGCCATAACGCCCTGGCTTTACCGAGGCCAATTCCCTTGAAATCAGGCTCCTTGGCAATGAACTGGATCAGCTGCTCACCTGTCTCCGGCAGGGTGCATATCACGTGCTCAGGTGATTCATAGGTATGTTGCTGCATCACAACATCACCAATCTCGACCCTCTCAATGAGAGGTTTGCCATGGACTGTCCATTGCTGGCCCTGTGACGGTTGTGCCGGAAGAGTGTCAGGCCGCGCTTTAATGGTCACATAGTATTTGCCATCCTTGATCTGGCTGGTCTCGTCATTAAGTGGTATTCCAGAGAAAATCACGTAGCTGGATGAGCTATATGGGATACTGGTAACACGAAATAGTTCGGAATGGAGAGATTGGTTCATCGTGGCAAGATCCCCATTTCGGCCAATGTCTCAGATAGCTCACCGAAGCGCTCCAGTCTGGCTTTTAGTTCCCTTAGCTGCGCTTTCAGTTCAATATTCTCCTGCTCCAATATTGATACACGTTTGGTATCAAGTAGGCGTCGATGAGTCGTAGGGTCGTATACCTTTGGATGAGCTACACTCGCTATGGCCTGAGCGGTGAGTGGCGGAAGCACCCCGTGTTCCCTAAGCTGGTCTTCCAATTTCTGCAATTGCCTACGAAGCTCAGGGTTCTGCACTAAGGCAGAGCGGCCACAGCCAATAGCTTTCGTGATTTCACTGCGGCTGAGGCTGCCCCTGTAACTTAATTGTCGATACGTCTCATCAGTCTGGGTTGCCATCCATAGTTCAAACGCCTGGACGGTTGCTTTGGCTTTTTCTGTACCACTCGCCATTATTGACCTCCTGTGCGGCGTTTAACTTCTATAAGCGGCTTTCCAAGCATATCCTGTAATTTTTTTAGCTCGGCACTATCTGTTGGAAAATTATCAATTGATGTCATTCTGACACCATGCATGTAAGCATTATATTGCCATACTATGAAACGCTGTTTGTATGCATCATTCAAACTATTTAATCTGGCTAATTCATTCTCTAAAAGAGCAACCTTTTTTATAAGATACTCAAGCGTTACATCACGCTCTTTGGTAGGCTCAGGTTGAGAAAAACGTTCTTTTAAAAATGTCTTTCTTCGCGAGTATGCATCTTGAATATCTTTGTAAGAGGATAATGATTGACGTTGGACGCCACCTTTAACATCAATCATTATGGCAACTTTTTGACAGAGCAAGTCCCAAGTTAACTTTCCTTCCCAAGTATTAATTAGACCTAGTATATTAGGCAGGTTTTTTTCTGTGATAACTATTTTAGGCATAACAAATCACCCATAATATTAAACGCTTTAGAATCGATAGAGTCAGGCGATTGAACTTCAATATTAAGCCCCTTCTCTAAAAGAACAACCTTGGCTGGCGAGGGATCATATACATCAGGAATACGAATGGGGGTGCCATCAAGAACATTTTCATCCTCTAATAGCCGGATCTTTGTTCTAATATGAGCAAGTCGCCAACCGTGTGAGCTAACCCAGCGGTCAGCACCAAAGGCCCCCATTTTATGGCTTTGCTGTGCTTTTTCGAGTTGAGCTGCCACTTGAACTTCTCGTACTTTCAACAGCTCCAATGAGCTACTGAAGCCTTTGATACAGACCAATTCTTTGCAGGTTTCACAGTCACCGTTTCGCTGACATGGAATCATGGCAAAATCATGTTCACACACGCCTAGCTCTGTTACTATCGCTGCACCAGTAAGGTTCTTTCCGATTTCCTCGAAACTAATTGGAAGGTTACATTTTATTTTTTCCAACGTGTTTGCATTTTCAGGGATAGTAATAACTGCAATTGCATTGGACTTTTCTTCTTCTGTGCGATGATCATAGCTGGCATTATCAGCAACTCTTGCTCTCCCTGCCCAGTTTGCAAGCGTCAACTCATCCATCCCACCCCGTTCAGCTTTGGTACTGAGCCAATGCCTAGCTTGATGGGATGTTATATCGGGTTGTGAGCCATCCTCTCGTAATATGTTATGTTTCTTCCAAAGGTGGACTCCTTTTCTGGCCTCAGACCTAGAAATCCTTGCATTAATTATGTTCACCGTAGGTAAAACAAACGAGTGTTGAATAACATCATGTTCCGCATGTAACTCACGGTCTCTATATAGTAACAAAGCCTCTGAGGCCTTAACTTTTTTTGCGTTATCAACAAAAGGCCAGTTAACCAATTTACTGATATACACCATACTCCCATTGTTATCTGGATGCGTTTCTGCATACATCGCAGCCTCCCGTGCAGGCATGCTAATTTTTTTCAATCGTTCGATAGCTTCCAAAGCTACATCTTGCATGACAGTAGGAACCCATTTAATCCCTTCGTTGCCATTTTTGGCAGGCACCCAACGTATTCCAAGTTTAAGTTCTCCGCTGCGATTCTCCTCCCATACAGTACAATCTATAGGCAATGAGAATAACTCAGAGCATCGGGATGGTGCTTGCATGAGCAATGCTATTGCAGAAGTAAAATATTCTGCTTCAATACCTAATGAAGGTGCGTCATGAAATAACTTAGCAAATAACATCATATCCTCTTCTGAGGGCAATTTATTTTTACGATGTTCTTTTCCATTCTCGTCAAGTTGAATAGTTAAATCTTTTACTTTTTGATATGGATTTGACCACCCAGGAAGACTCGGTGTTATAAAGTTGTCACGGCAGAAATTAAGAAGAAGCTCCATTTGATAGCCCGCTTTATTTCGACCTGCCAGATTTGATATGCGTCTATTAAAAATATCGCCTAGCCTTTCTAAAACTAGGCCATCGAGCATCAGAATATCTGCTTTATGTTTTGATAGAATCAATGCTTCTTCAAGTATTCGAATAGCTTCGAAATGTCTGTGAAGAGTTGTTATGGGTTTTAATGCGTAAATGTAGCGAATGTATGCTTTTGCAAAATCAATAAATGGTGCACCTAGGGGAGAGAAACTATAGGAAGTTGATGGCTCTAAATTTGTGGAGAAACGGGCAACAACACGGCGAGTATTGTGAAAAGTGTGCCATAAATTATGATCCCAGCAATCTTCACCGAAAACAGTTAATTTGTTTTTGCTACTTTGAATGAATTTTTCTAGATTTGCTTCTGAATTCAGTTCTATCGCAGGCTTAAAATGGAAAATGTTACTGTCCACTGACTATCCTCATGCTCGTTGTTGTTTCAGTTCAAAGCATTTCTGCACAACCCATTCAACTGCTAAAATTAGCCTATCTTTTGTTGCCGCGTACTCTTCACTTTTTGTCGTTTTCAACCTTACCTCTTTCTCTGCATATAGATGGGATAAGAATTTCTCGTGAGGAGCATCTAATAATGGTCTAAATTTTTCACAAGTGTAACAACTTTCATACCCCTTAACGCAAAAGTCATTGGTGCCGCATGCTCCTACGATATCGTTATCCTTGTTTGGTATGCGAGCAGCAAGGTCATGTCCTCGCTCACCCTGCTCTAAGTCAACGATAATGCGACCTAGGAATGCATTAGCAAAGGGGGCCAGTTGTTTGCCAATGGCCTTGTCAATATAGGTCACGGTATCTGCGGTATTTTCCGTATAGACCTTAACGTTTTGTGTATCGTTGTGATCCAATGCCTCCGCTATGATCAACGGCCCCAAACCTTTTCGACCAAGGTTTGTTCCTCTTGTATGACGAAACCGCCTAGCCGTTATATGAATATAGTCCCCAGTTCTTTCAGAAATAGCTTTTTGTTTTCTTTGGAAATTTTTTAGCAGGTGTTCTCTTAGATCTGTTGATGACATATTTAAAATGTCAGTATCTAATAAATCATCAGTCAAAGATGTTTTTTTAACCGCTAACTCAAAAACCATTGCCCAATCAATAAATAATGGGATTTTTGTTGCTTGAGAAGCAGTCAGTTTTATTGAGAGTTTTGATTCAAACTTCTCTGTTTCATCTCTAATTAAATTACGCAACGTTAGATAGAGCTCTTCCGTAATGGGGAATTTTTTAAAAGAGAAACGAAACCCACCACCACGCTGCTTTGCTCTAGGTATATTGAGGTAAAAATTTGTCACATTCTTACTATGATCATGTTCTTTAAATAAACCTGATTACCCATGATTAGCAGTCAGTTACCACGAACTATACTGATCTTACGTACAGTTATCGAGGTGCGAGATCATGGCCAAAAGCAAAATCCAATTCCAGAAAGGCTACAGCCTGTTTGAGTTTCTCAAGGACTATGGCACTGAGGCTCAGTGCGAAAATGCGCTGTTCACTTGGCGTTTTCCTAACGGCTTTGTCTGCCCTGAATGTGCCAACAAGACCTGTTGTCGCCTGAGAAGGCGGCCACGTGTGTGGCAATG
>NZ_JAPCJD010000119.1:0-7634 GCF_027707845.1 Aeromonas sp. QDB14
AGGGCGGTGAAGATATCAAAGACCCGTTTTCCGGTAAATCGCAATGCGGCTCCGCTTAAGTGAACAGCATTGCACCCAAAGGTGGCCTCTTTTTCATCATCTCAACGTACAGCAAGCCAGGTGCTTAATCCTTGGCGCTCTCCATGGCACCCGTTTCGGAGTGCTGGGGCAGGATGAGGTTCAGCAGGATGGCCGCCACCGAGGCCAGCCCCACGCCCGCCAGGGCGAAGTCACCGATCTTCATCTCCAGGGCACCGACACCCACGGTCAGGGTCACGGCCACGATGGCGATGTTGCGGGACAGTCCCAGATCCACCTTGGACTCCACCAGGGTCTTGAGACCGATGGCGGCGATGGATCCGAACAGCAGCAGCATGATGCCGCCCATCACCGGCATGGGGATGGAGGTGAGCAGGGCGTTGAACTTGCCGAAGAAGGCCAGAATGATGGCGAACACCGCCGCCCAGGTCATGGTGACCGGGTTGAAGTTGCGGGTGATCATCACGGCGCCGGTCACTTCCGCATAGGTGGTGACGGGGGGACCACCGATGAAACCGGCGAAGCAGACGCCGATGCCGTCACCGGCCAGGGTGCGGTGCAGGCCCGGATCCTTGGTGTAGTCCTTGCCGGTCACGCCGCCGATGGCCAGCACGCCGCCGATGTGCTCGATGCAGGGGGCGATGGCCACCGGCAGCATGAAGAGCGGTTGATCTCCGGGGTCTCGAAGTGGGGCAGCGCCAGCCAGGGGGCGTTGACCATGCCGTCGAAACTCACCTGGCCCATCAGCACGGCAGAGACATAACCGGCGATGACACCGCACAGGATGGGGATGAGCTTGATCCAGCCCTTGCAGAACACGGCGGCAATCAGGGTGACCGCCAGCGAGATCCCCGCCAGAGTCAGCGCCGTGGTGGCAGGCACCACCTGCTCACCGCCGGCACGGCCCATGGCCATGTTGCAGGCTACCTGAGCCACCGACAGGCCGATCACCATGATGACGGGACCGATGACCACGGGGGGCAGCAGCTTGTGCACGAAGCCCATGCCACGAGCGCGGATGATGGCCGCCAGGATGAAATACATGAAGCCCGCGGCAAACAGACCGAACATGGTGGAGGGCAGGCCCCAGGTCTGGGTGGCATAGATGATGGGGGCGATGAAGGCGAAGCTGGAGCCGAGGAAGATCGGCACCTGACGACGGGTGCAGAGCTGGAACAGCAGGGTGCCTACACCGGCGCCAAGCAGGGCCATGGAGGGGTTCAGACCGGTGAGCAGGGGCACCAGCACCATGGCACCGAAGGCGACAAACAGAATTTGCAGCCCGGCGACGCTTTGCTTGACCAAGGAAAACATGGGTATCCTTAATTTTTTGATAACTGACAGGGATATTTGACACTTTTCAGTCATCACAAGACGTTTTCAAGGCAGCCAACGGACCAAACGGCGTCATTTGTTGCCTTTTACTGCTTGGGGAGGGCATGAAACTGGCTTTTTAGGCGGGATTCGCTGCTACAAGCATCGAGGAAGCGATTTTACGCACTTTTATGGCCAACGCCAATCGTTTTTCCGGCGAGTTGACATGACAAGGCTTTCAACTGGTCGACGCAGATACCACCCCAACCCCCTCTCTATACTCGAAGGCGTGACCCCACACCGACAAGGAGTTCCCCATGTCACTGCCCTCGTTCAAACCCAGCCAGCGCCGACTGCTGCTGGGCTCGGCCATCGCCCTGGCCCTGTTCGCCACCCCGCTGAGCTATGACTTCGACCACCACCAGTGGCAGGCAAACCAGGCCCATGCCAAATCCTGCTTCATCGCCGGTACCCGCATCCTGATGGCCGATGGCTGCGAACGCCCCATCGAGACCCTGCGGATCGGCGATCGGGTGCGGGACAGGCACGGGCAGAGCAACCGCATCCAGGCCATCGAGCGGGTGGCGCTGGGGGCGCGCAGGCTCTACGGGCTCAATCATCTGCCCCCCTTCTTTACCGCCGAGCACCCCTTCCTCACCACCCGGGGCTGGGCAGCCATCGCACCGGCCATGACCCGCACCGAAAACCCGGCCCTCGCCGTGCTGCCGCTCTTTACCGGCATGCACCTGCTGGGTTGGTCAGAGGGGGGCAGCGCGGGCAACCTGGCGCTGGCGCCGCACCCTGTCGAACTGCTGGTGGCCTCCCTCTCCTGGGTTGATGCCCCGCCCGCCACGGCGCTGTTCAACCTGATCCTCGATGGCAGCCACAGCTATGTGGCCAATGGGCTGATCGTGCACAACAAAGGGGGGGATGGCGGCGGCAACAGTGGTAGCGGAGGCAGCAACAGCAGCGGTGGGGGCAGCAACAGCGGCGGCGGAGGCAGCAACAGCGGCGGCGGAGGCAGCAACAGCAGCGGTGGGGGCAATAGTAGCCACAGTGGAAACAATAGCGGAAATGGGGGCGATAGTAGCCATAACGGAAACAATGGCGGGGACGATAGTGGCCACGGCGGCGATGACCGTGGTCAGGGCGAACATGCCGGTGGCGACCAGCACGCTGGCGGCGATCGCCACGGCGGTGGCGACAAGCATGCAGGCGGGGAGCGTCATGCCGGTGGCCGGGTGGACGACAACGGTGTGGACGCCGTCGACGCCAATGGCAACAAGCTTCGAGGCGATGGCAGCGTGGATGACAACGGCGTGGACGCCGTCGACGCCAATGGCAACAATCTTCGGGGCGATGGCAGCGTGGATGACAACGGCGTGGACGCCGTCGATGCCAATGGCAACAAGCTTCGAGGCGATGGCAGCGTGGACGACAACGGCGTGGACGCCGTCGATGCCAGTGGCAACAAGCTTCGAGGCGATGGCAGCGTGGACGACAACGGTATGGACGCCGTCGACGCCAATGGCAACCAGCTTCGAGGCGATGGCAGCGTCGATGACCGCCTGGTGCCCCCGCCCGCTCAATAGGTGGCAGCGTCCTGCCCCGCACACACAGCAGGGCAGAAAACAGAGAGGGTGGCCTGGGCCACCCTCTCTGTTTCTATGGTATCGTCATGCCCGCGACACGTGCGGGCAGGTCGCACCTCAGACCCGGCGATAGGGCAGGTAGACCGGCTCCCACATATGGCTCAGGATGTGCTCTTGCAGATCCTGACCGATGAGTGGGTGGGAGGGGTCGCGGCGCACGATATCCTTGAGCACCGCGGTCGCCACGTGCACCGAGATGTTGCGCAGCTCGCTGATCCTCGGGTAGACGGTGCCCCGGGCGAGATCCGCCTCGCTCACGCACTCCGCGAGCGCAAAGGCGGCGGTGGTGAAGATGTCCGGGCTTATCTCGCGGATCTGGCTGACGATGGCCGCCAGCCCCACCCCGGGGAAGATGAAGACGTTGTTGCCCTGACCGATGCGATAATCCTGCCCATCATGATGCACGTCCTTGAACGGGCTGCCGGTGGCGACGATGGCGCGCCCCTGGCTCCAGCGGAAGATGTCTTCCGGCAACGCCTCGCAGTTGGCGGTGGGGTTGGAGAGGGGGAACACCATGGGGCGATCGCAGTGGGTCAGCATCAGCTGGATGTGCTCCTCCTGGAAGGCGCCACCGGCGCCGCTGGTGCCGAGCAGCACTGTGATGGGCACGTGGCGCAGCACCTCGGTCAGCCCCACCTTGCCCTGCAGATCCCACTGGGCCAGCAAGAGGCCCGGCTTGGCGTAGCGGCGCTTGTACTCATCCAGCCCCTCGCGGTTGTCACACACCAGCCCCTGGGTATCCAGGATGTAGATGCGATCCCGCGCCGCCTGCGGGTCAAGCCCCTCGCGGATCATCCCCGCGCAGATCTGATCCGCCACCCCGACCCCGCCAGCCCCGGCCCCGTAGACCAGGTAGTGCTGCTGGCCCAGGGTTTCCCCCTTGGATTTGACGGCCCCAATGATACCCGCCAGCACCACGGCCCCGGTGCCCTGGATGTCGTCATTGAACGACGGCAGCGCCTGCTGGTAGCGGGCCAGGTTGTTGAAGGCGTTGGACTTGCTGAAGTCCTCCCACTGCAGCACGGCGTTGGGGAAGTGGCGCTTGACCCCGGCCACGAACTTGTCGATGAAGTCGTCGTACTCCTTGCCGCGAATGCGCCTGTGGGGCTGACCCAGATACATGGGGTCATCCAGCAGCGCCTGGTTGTCGGTGCCCACGTCCAGCGCGATGGGCAGGCAGCAGGCGGGGTGGATGCCCGCCCCCAGGGTATAGAGGGCGAGCTTGCCGATGGGAATGCCCATACCCCCCACCCCCTGATCGCCGATGCCGAGGATCCCCTGGCTGTCGGTCACGACGATGATGCGCACCGCCTTGGCATCCATGTGGCGGGCGAGGGAGCCCATGTCATCGACGTTCTTCGGGGTGATGTAGAGGCCGCGCGGCTTCTGGAAGCGGTGGCTGAACTCCTGGCACGCCTTGCCCACGGTCGGGGTGTAGATGTAAGGAGTCATCTCCTCCACGTGGCGGGACAGGAGGGCGTAGAACAGGGTTTCGTTGCGATCCTGCAAGGCTCGCAGGTTCTGGTACTTCTCGATGTCGCTGCAGGCGCTCAGGAAGGCCTCATAGACCCGCTCCAGCTGGGCTTCGAAAGTCTGCACCTGGGGCGGCAAGAGGCCGCCCAGCTCAAAATCGGCCCGCTCCTGTTCGGTGAAGGCGGTGCCCTTGTTGAGGTTGCGATCGTTGAGCAGATTGGTGCCCGTCAGCGCAACGGGGCGAAAATCGTGACCCTGTGCATCTTTCCACAGCAGATATTGTCCGGTAGCCATAGTCATTCTCTTTGATTTACATGAAGTTGCCATCAGGCAGGAGAGCAAGGCTCAGAATGCTGGGGATCATATGACGTTTGCCGATCCGGTTTTGTGAGCTTGGACAAACCCTGCGGCCAAAGGCGCCTTTGCCGGGACAGCCGAAGGTTGCTCCCACGCCCGCCTTGGCGCAAGATCCCGACACGCCCCTGTGGGCATCCCTTTGCGAGCAACGGAGCACCATGACCCCTTCCTCTTCCCCCGCTTTTCTCGTCAGCGGCGTCATCCTCGCGGGCGGTCGCGCCACCCGCATGGGGGGCGATGACAAGGGCTGGGTGCCCCTCGCGGGCACTCCCCTGATCGAACACGTGCTGACCCGCCTGCGCCCCCAGGTGAACGAGGTGCTGATCAACGCCAACCGCAGCCAGGCTCGCTACCGGCAGCTTGCTCCCGTCATCGGGGACGCGCAGGCCGACTTCCAGGGGCCGCTGGCCGGCATGCTGGCGGGGCTGACGGCGGCCCGTCACGACTGGGTGCTGTTCGTCCCCTGTGACGGCCCCGCCCTGCCCCTTGATCTGATGACCCGCTTTCTCGCCGCCATCACCCCGGACACCGATCTGGTGGTGGCCCACGACGGGGAGCACCTCCAGCCCGTGGTCGCCCTGCTGCGCCGCGCCCTGCGCCCCTCCCTGCAACAGGCGCTGGCGGACGGGGAGCGCAAGACCGGGGCCTGGTTTGCCCGCCACCGGATGGCGGTGGTGCCCTTTGCCGATCTGCCCGACGCCTTCGTCAACCTCAACAGCCCGGCCGAACTCGCCGCCTGGGAGGCGAGGCTGCGGGAAGGGGGCGCGCCATGAGCCCCCTGCCCCTGCTCGGCTTCGTCGCCTGGAGCGGCACCGGCAAGACCACCCTGCTGGAGCGCCTCATCCCGCGCCTGGTGGCGCGCGGTCTGCGCCTCGGGGTGCTCAAGCACACCCACCACGCCTTTGACATGGACCAGCCCGGCAAGGACAGCCACCGCCTGCGCCAGGCGGGCGCCACCCAGGTGATGGCGGCCTCCGACCGGCGCCACGCCCTGATCCGGGAGACCCCGGAGGGGGAGCCCCCCTTCGAGGCGCTGCTGGCCCGCTTCGATACGAGCGCCCTGGATCTGCTGTTGGTCGAGGGGTTCAAGCACAGGCGCTTTCCCAAGGTGGAGCTGTATCGCGCCGCCATCGGCCGGCCCCTGCTCTTCCCCGATGATCCTGACATCGTCGCCCTCGTGAGCGACGCCCCCCAGGCCACGACCCTGCCCCGGTTCCCCTTCGAGGATCTGGAGGCCATCGCCGACTTCATCTGCGCCCGGTTGCCCCCGCACGAACCCCGTCAGGCCCCACCGCCCCTTCGCCTCTGCGCCCGGCTGCTGGCGGCCCTGCCCCCATCGGCAGAGCAGGGCGTTGTGCCCGGCTTGCTCAGTCAGGACGAGGCGGGCACCCTGCTGGTGCGCCCGGTGGATGGGGGCCACGACAGTGCCAACTGCCGCATCGAACGGGCGCCGGGTAGCGCGGCCCTTCCCCCCGGCGAGCGGGTCATGGTGCGCCTGCCGACAGGTGCGCCCGCATGAACCGGGGAAACGACGCAGGTCAAGGCGAATGCCGTCCCCCTTGCTATCCTCACCACCCTGACCCGAGATAAGAGAACGCCCTTGCGCCTCAATGCCCCGCTCTCCCGCTTCGATCTGCTCATCTATGGCCGCTACCGCCTGGTCCACGGCCTGCGCATCGCCCTGGCCTTCACCCTCACCTTCCTGCTGACCCGGGAGCTCAAGCTGCCGGAGAGCACCTGGCCCCTCATCACCCTGGTGGTGGTGATGGGCCCCATCTCGTTCTGGGGCAACGTGCTGTCGCGCGCCCTGCAACGGGTGGTGGGCACCGTCTTTGGCGCCGCCTGCGGGGTGGTGGCCCTCTATCTGGAGCTCTACTCCCTGCCCCTGATGCTGGCCTGGTGCTGCGCCATCATGTTCCTGTGCGGCTACCTGGCGCTCGGCAAGCGCCCCTATGTGGGGCTGCTCATCGGCATCACCCTGGGGGTCATCGTCGGCGGGGTGCCCGGGGACATCGAGACCGCGCTCTGGCGCAGCGGCGACGTCATCCTGGGGTCGGTGCTGGCCCTGCTGTTTTGCAGCATCTACCCCCAGCGGGCCTATACCCACTGGCGTCTGCAGATGCACGACACCCTGCAGCAGGCCGGGCGGCTCTACCACACCCACCTCTCCCCCAACGTGCTGGAGCGCCCCAAGCTCACCCGAAGCCATGCCCGCCTGCTCGCCAAAATAGTCAGCCTGCGCCCCCTGCTGGCCCCGGCGGTCAAGGAGACCCGCCTTGGCAGCCCGCTGTTCGAGGCGACCCAGACCACCCTTCGCAACAGCGTCTGCACCCTGGAGATGCTGGCCAACACCTATTGGCGGGATCGCCAGAGCCACTTCCTGATGCAGAGCCACCCGGGGCTTCGCGCCTGCCAGCAGGCGACAGAGTCGGTGCTCACCGAACTCGCCCTCATGCTCAAGAGCGGCGATACCACGGCGGCCGACCAGGCCATCGGCCGCCTGCAAGAGGCCGCCGCCAGGCTCGATGGGGACGCAAGCCAGGCGCCAGGCCAGGGACACGACCCCACCCTTGGCGGCTACCTCTGGCTCAATCTCCATCTCATCGAGCAGCTCGCCCACCTCCATCGCCTGCTGGGGCTGGTGCTGCAACCCTATGCCAAGCCCTCGGCCCGCCCCTGATCGCGCCGCCTGCAACCGCCCACAAAAAAGCCCCGCCGATGCGGCAATGCTGTTCACTTAAGCGGAGCCGCATTGCGATTTACCGGAAAACGGGTCTTTGATATCTTCACCGCCCTGGG
>NZ_JAPCJD010000120.1:0-7478 GCF_027707845.1 Aeromonas sp. QDB14
AGGGTACCACCAATCAGCAGTTGGCCACCTCTCGCCATTCATCCATGAGTGTCGCACTTATTATCTGAATTCCCGTGGAAATGAAAAAGGCCCTGAGCGGTTAGCTCAGGGCCTGATGTTCTGGATGAACATGGTTTTAATATGTGTTTCAAAATGTGACGTAAGCGGTTGTGTATTATATAGATTTATCGCACCATGCCATGGTTAATCATATATATATCAAGGATGATGAGGGAGGATATGGATGCTAGATTTAAATGAGCATAAGAAAATTGTGGTTCTGATTGATGCGGATAACGCGCAATACTCGAAGATAAAGTTCATTCTCAACGAGATATCAACTCATGGGCATATTATCACAAAGCGGGCCTATGGTGATTGGTCTAGTGAACATCTTAAAAACTGGAAAACGACTCTAAACGAATTAGCAATCCAACCAATACAACAGTTCGCATATACAACTGGAAAAAATTCAACTGATGCATCGCTGATAATAGATGCAATGGACTTGCTATATACAAACCGCTACGATGCGTTTGTTATAATCTCCTCGGACAGTGATTTCACCAAGCTAGCCTCTCGCTTGAGAGAAGCAGAAATGTATGTTTTTGGTGTTGGAGAAAACAAAACCCCGATAGCCTTTAGAAATTCATGTGACAACTTCATTCTTACTGAGAACCTTGGTGACACGACCATTTCATCACCATCAAATGATGCAGTCCTAAAATTAGCTGGTGTTATTCCGCAAGAAATAATAGACATTTTATTTTCTGGCTGGCAACAGTTTAAAGATGATGAATTAACTTCAGGTCTCGTGGAGTTTGAAAATAATGACAGCGATTGGGCTAACATTGCTAGCGTAGGAAATCTTTTGAAAAGAATAAAGCCTGACTATGACTCCCGAACTTATGGGGTGACAAAATTACCGGAACTAATAGAAAAAACAGGTCTATTTGATCTTGCAAAATTTAAAGGCAAAGGTCGAGTTAACATTATCGCTTACCGGCCAAAAAATCCTAAAAAACGAGTATGAATGGCATGGTACTGATCGCGGCTACTTGTTTACTAAAAACGCGGCAGATAAAGCAGTACCATCTTGTCATTTTATCGATCGCATAACATTATCAGGATAGGTTGCAATGAACGATGAATTATTAAGTGAAGATATTGGGAAAAATGTCGTAGAGTATTTATTAGCATTTCAACCGGAAGAAACCACCGTATCGAATTTCTTTTCTACGAGTGGTGCTGGTTACTTTGAAAACCCAACAAGTGACCTAATGGCGCTATTTATGGGTAAGGATAACTATACGAAACCCTGGTTGTTAACGTCACTCCTTAAGACTCTTGGGCATGATATAGATTGCATTGATTTATCATCTGCAATGATTTTTCGAGAGGCGACCACAAGCCAAAAAACTCGATTGGATATCTTCATCAAACATGACGACTTCATAATCGGTATAGAAAACAAAGTATTTGCTGACACGTACAATCCATTCTCTGATTACAATGATTTTTTAAACATACAAGTTGACAATAATCAAACCGTTTATCGCTGTATATTAAAGCCCGACTCAAACCCTGCAGCAGACATCGAAGGCTGGGAAACTATTACCTACTCTAAGCTGGTGCAGTCTGCTCTGGAAAATTTTGGCCTTGATATGCTAAAGGATGAATTTAGCAAATGGACTGTGTTCTACCGTGAGTTTTTAGAGCACTTGTTATCATTAAGTGGATTGGTTGAGGATGTGGTTATGAAGGAGAAAGACATTAAGTTCGTTGAGGATAACTTTCATGCGTTAGTGAAGGTCGAAGAGACCCTCGCCCTATTTAAACAACAAACTATAAATGATGTGAAATCTGTCTTAAGTAAGGCCATATCAGATAGCAACATTGTCATTTCCACTAACAACTGGGAAGATAATTATAAAGCAATCCATTTAACCCCCTCAAAATGGGGAGATAGCGGGGTGAGCTTTGTATATTATCCATCTAGTGTCGGGGATGGTTTATCCTATTATATAAACGCTTGGATATCTAAAAAAGACTACCCCGTGGCCGATGAACTATATGTTTTAATTAAGCAGGATAAATACTATCCAGAACTGGAGGGCATGATGAATTCTGATAGCGAAGTGAAAATCACCAAAAATACATTGGAAATAAATTACATGGCTTGTCACAAGGATAAATCGAGGGTTCTCACCGCACTCGAAACTCTCGCTGCATGGATGAGCAAAATTTTACAGAAGTGATTTTCATTGACCTCCTTTTAACGTGCTAAAATCCTGCGCCGCCTGATGAATCCGATCAAGTGCTTTGTGTTTGGCTTAAACTCAAGCCATCAAGCGGCGTCTTAATCTTCTCGATTTTCATATAGACCGGATATGCCCCAGAGCAGCGGCCAACATATCCGGTCAGCCATACTGAGGTCGCTTTTCCATTCATCTTGCCCGCACACCTCCACTCACCTTTCCGGCCTTGTTCCGGTCCAACCATAGCCAACGTAACCCGTCACAAAGACCGGAGCTGCCGACCGGAGAACGGGCCCTGACAACCTCCTGCTATTGCGCCATCTTCGTGGTGTCTGAGCCGCTAGCATAGCTTCGCCGCGCCGACCGGATATGGACCGGAGTCGGTTATGACTTCAATACGACGGGCAGAGATGGCCGAAAAGATGGCTTAGCCAGAGGCAAAGCGTGCAGAGTGACGAGATGGCTGATGCGCGGTGATGCTGAATCCGAGAACCGCAGATAAAGAAAAAGCCCAGCATTGCTGCTGGGCTTTTGAATTGGCTCCTCCTGCTGGGCTCGAACCAGCGACCTGCGGATTAACAGTCCGTCGCTCTACCGACTGAGCTAAGGAGGAATTATTCGTGGTGCCCAGAGACGGAATCGAACCGCCGACACGGGGATTTTCAATCCCCTGCTCTACCGACTGAGCTATCTGGGCAAATGGTGCCGGCTACCGGAATCGAACTGGTGACCTACTGATTACAAGTCAGTTGCTCTACCTACTGAGCTAAGCCGGCACACTTCAAACCATTGTGCATGAACACGTTTTTATTTCATGGCACCAAAATATGGTGCCCAGAGACGGAATCGAACCGCCGACACGGGGATTTTCAATCCCCTGCTCTACCGACTGAGCTATCTGGGCGTGGGCGCTATTAAACGGATTTTAGGGCAGGTGGTCAACGGGAAATTTCACTTTTCGTCTCGTTCGTCTCTTTTTTGCGCAGCATCATCCATTTTCATCACTTCTGCTGGCGGGACCGCTCCCCGGCGCCCCCAGAGGCGGGACTCCTCCCCCTTGAGCAGGCGGGTAATATTCTCGTGATGACGGATCAGGATGAGACAGGAGAGCAGGGAGACCGGCAACGTGTATTCCGGTTTGAGCAGATAGGTAAAGAGCGGGGTCAGCAACACGGTCACGATGGACGCCAGTGACGAATAGCCGCTCACCAGCAGCACCAGCAGCCAGGTGGTGATGACGGCGCCCCCCATGGCAAACCCAATGGGCAACATGGTGCCGAGGGCGGTGGCGACGCCCTTGCCACCACGGAAGTGGAAGAAGAGGGGGTACATGTGGCCCAGACAGGCGGCCACCCCGATAAAGCCGAGGTAGACGGGCTTGATCTGCAGATACCAGGCGAGGTAGACGGGGGCCATCCCCTTGAGCACGTCGAGAAGCAGTACGATCAGCGCCGCCATCCGGCCGCCGAGGCGCAACACATTGGTCGCCCCCGGGTTGTGGGAACCATGGTCACGGGGATCCGGCAGACCCGTGATGCGGGAAACCAGCACGGCACTGGACAGCGAGCCGCCCAGATAGGCCAGAATAATCATCAAAATCGTCAGGGCCGTCATCTTGGTCGTTTTTACCACGATATGAATGGGGTATGATGCGGGCCACATTCCCAGGCCCGGGCTTGCCCGAAAGCGTGTCGCCCAAACCGGCCGCCAGCGGCAATCTGCTTGCCGGGCCTGCATCCCTGCGCTGTTTTCACAGCCCATCAAGAGTAAAGAAGAAGTACTGTCATGGACAAGGTGTTTATTCGCGGACTCGAGGTTTTGACCACCATAGGGGTATATGAATGGGAGAAGGGCATTCGCCAGAAGCTCTGTTTCGACCTCGAGATGGGGTTTGACAATCGCCCAGCCGCCGCAACCGACGATATCAATCTGGCGCTGGATTACGCCACCCTCTCTCGCAAGATCTGTGATCACGCCCAGGGCAAGATAGTGGAGCTGGTCGAGACCATGGCCGAGCAGGTCGCTGCCCTGGTGCTGGAAGACGAGCGGGTACAGTGGGTCAAGGTGACCCTGACCAAACCGGGTGCCGTGCCCAATGCGGCAGGCGTCGGGGTCGAGATCCTGCGCCATCGCACGCCGGCTGCGAGCGCCAACTGATGACCCGCATCTATATCAGTCTGGGATCCAACATCGAACGGGAACGCCATATCCGCGCCGGCCTCGATGCCCTGCACGCCGAATTCGGCGAGTTGCAGGTCTCCCGGGTATTCGAGAGCGAGGCAGTGGGCTTCAACGGCCGCCCCTTCTACAACCTGGTGGTGGGTGCCGATACCGAGCTGCCCCTGGCGACCCTGTGCCAGCGGCTACGCGCCATGGAGTTCGCTCACGGCCGCGAGCCGGATGCCAAGAAGTTCGCCCCGCGCACCCTGGATCTCGATCTGCTGCTCTACGGCGAGCTGGTCTGCGAGACGCCGCTGGTGCTGCCGCGCGGCGAGATCCTCACCAACGCCTTCGTGCTCTGGCCGCTGGCGGAGCTGGCTCCCACATTCCGCCACCCCATCGATGGTCGCACCATCGGTGAGCTGTGGGCAGGTTACGACAAAGCCTCCCAGCGCCTTGACCCCATTCCCTTCCACTGGAAAGCGGGCGAATTGCAGCATCACTGAACAACAAGGGCACCCTCGGGTGCCCTTGTTGATGACTCCGCTGATGATGGATAAGAAACGGTGATTGGGCCTGCGCCGGTGCAAGTGGCAGGATGACCGCCATCACAGGAGAACCCCATGCCACTCGATGCCATTCACGACTTCAACCGTCAGTTGCTCACCGACCTGCCCCACCAGCGCTTCGAGCACGAACCCATCCTCGATTACGCCACCGACGAGCGGGTCAAGGCTCGCCTCGGCTGGCAGGCCGAGTTCAGCAAGACCCTTTTCCTCAAATTCAAGGATGGTCGCTTCGCCCTGCTGCTGACCCACAGAGACGGCCGGCTCGACAGCAAGGCGGTCAAGGCGGCGCTCGGTGCCAAACCCTCCATCTGCACCGCTGACGAGATGCAGACCGAGATTGGCTGCCTGCCGGGAGCCGTCTGCCCCTTCCTGCCCCGCGCCGACATCCCCCTGCTGGTGGATCCCGTGCTCATGAATCACCATGCCTTTACCTGGACGCCGGGCCACCCCGAGCAGACTTTCCTGCTGGAGACCACCCACCTGGCCGGACTGCTGGCCCGATTACCCTGCGACGTGAGCTACCTGCCCGCCCCCTGAGCCTGGGACTCAGCGCTTTTCCCGCGCCAGCTGGGCGAAGATCAGCGCCGCCAGCATGGACATCAGGCCGATGCACAGATAGGTGAGGTGGAACCCCTCCAGCCAGCGGCCACTCTCCTCGGGCTGGCCGATGGAGAAGAGTCCCAGCAGGCTGGCGGCGATGGCCACCCCCAGGCTCATGGAGAGCTGCATCACCACCGACAGCAGACCGTTGCCACTGCTGGCGTGCTCGCTGCTGAGATCCTGCAGGGTCAGGGTGTTCATGGCGGAAAATTGCAGGGAGTTGATGGCGCCAAAGACCGCCAGCCACACCAGCAGTACGCCGTGGGGCACCTGGTTGTCGATGAAATAGAAGCTCGCGATCATGGCCCCGAGCGCCAGGGTGTTGCCGATCAGGATGCGGCGATAACCGATGCGCGGAATGAGCTTGTTCACCAGCGTCTTGGTCAGCATGGCGCCGATCACCGTGGGGATCATGGTCATCCCCGCCTTGCTCGGGGAGAAGCCGAGCCCCAGTTGCAGGAAGAGCGGGGTGAGAAACGGCATGGCGCCGCTGCCGAGGCGGGCAAACAGATTGCCCCAGATACCGATGGCGAAGGTGGACGTCTTGAACAGCGCCAGACTGAACAGGGGCTGCTCCGCCGTGGCGGCATAGAGCCAGTAGCTCGCCATGGCGGCCAGACCGAACAATACCGCAAACAGGGCCCAGCCGGTTGAGATGCTGTGCTCCCCCAGGCCTTGCAGACCGACGGATACCAGCACCATGCCGACACTGAACAGCACAAACCCCTGCCAGTCAAACCTGGCGGTGTGCTGGCGAAGGTCGGGCATGAAGTGCCAGCTCGCCACGAAGCCGAGCAGGCCCACCGGCAGGTTGATGAGGAAGACCCAGTGCCAGCTCGCCACCTCCACCAGCCAGCCCCCCAGAGCCGGGCCGATGAGGGGGCCGAGCAGACCGGGGATGGTGACGAACGACATCACCCTCAGCAGCTCATGCTTGCTGTAGACCCGCAGCACCGCCAGACGCCCGATGGGCATCAGCAAGGCCCCCCCGACCCCTTGCAACACCCGGGCGATCACCAGCATGGGCAGGGTGTTGGCGATGGCACAGGCCAGGGAACCCAGGGTAAACAGCAGGATGGCGACCAGATAGACCCGGCGGGTGCCGAATCTGTCCGCCAGCCAGCCGGAGGCGGGAATGAGCAGGGCCACCGTCAGCATGTAGGCGATGATGACGGACTGCATCTGCAGCGGACTCTCGCCCAGGGCCTCGGCCATGCTGGGCAGGGCAGTGTTGAGGATGGTGCCATCCAGGGTCTGCATGAAAAAACCGACCGCTGTCAGCCAGGGCAGCCATTTGCGCTGGGCGGGCGTCACCATCGGGGAGCTGTCAGGCATGGTTCTGTCTCTCCTCATCACATAAGAATCTATGGTCACCCCTTTTTTGCAACCTTGATTTCGGGTGTTGTGGTTGGCTTGCTTAAATCTATCCGGCGTCTTGATGGAGAATGTTCTCCGCGCCACGATGAGAATCGCGCCTGACTGTCCTAAAAAGACCCTCGGCCTAGAAAGCCTATTCTTTTGCCAGGTTATCAGTCAGGCCGGTATGCCGTTCACGTCATCCAATATCACAGTCGCAAAACCAGGTGGGTGTGTCAGTACAAAAGTAAATAGGGGCGCGTCAGGTTGGCATTGCCCGAAATTCGGTATGCCGTGCCGCCAGCGCCCAAGCCGTGCGGGCCAACTTGTTGGCTAGTGCACAAGCCACAACATTCGAATGTCGCCGAGTCAACATAGACCTGACCCAATCAGCCAATCGTCCCGTTTGCCGCTCTAGCCGTTGCATATAGGCTCGTGCATATTGCACCAACAATCGTCTAAGATTTTTGTCGCCACGCTTGCTGATACCCTTCAGGTTTGCCCGGCCCCCAGTACTGTACTGGCGTGGCACCAA
>NZ_JAPCJD010000121.1:0-7230 GCF_027707845.1 Aeromonas sp. QDB14
GGAACCAGTGATTGGTTCCGGATTGTCCTACAGCAGAAGGATCGGTCAATGGATCCTTAACTGATCAGCATTGCACCCCTGGGGTGGCCTCTTGGTTGGTGTTCATTGCCCGGCGGGAGTTGTGGTCCCCACCGCGTGGCTGGGCGGGCTGGCCGGCATGGCCTGCGGTGATGGCGCCTCCAGCGGCGTTGCCGACGAGGCGGGCGCCTCAGGCGGGGTCAGGGGATGGCCTGGTGCCAGGGTTGCGCTGCCCGGTGTGGGCGGCTCGGTCAGGGCCGGGGCCTGGTTGGTGGAGGCCGCCCCCGAACTGGTTGAGAGGGTCGCGGCGGCCGGCTGCTCCGGCAAGGTGTCGGACCCCTCCAGTGGCGCGGTGCCTTCCTGGGGGCCTGCCCCATCGGTCGGTGTGGCCGCGCTGCTCGCCGGGGGCAAGGTTGGCAGGGCACCCGAGGTCGCCCCGGCACCGGATGCCGTGAGGGTGTCCGCCGGGAGGGTGGGCACGGCATCCAGCATGCCGGGATGGAGCTGGGCGATGCTGCCCGCCTGCATGCCTTCCAAGGTGAGGGTGGTTAGTGCCGGATGCAGCCGGGTGAACTGCTTGAGCCGCTCGTTCAGCACGTCCCGCAGGGTGCGCACCTCGCTCTCGGGCAGGCTTGCCAGCGCCACCAGTTCGGCGGTGACGGCGAAGGTATTGACGCCGCTGGTCTGCCCCGGATAGAGGTTGGCGCCGATGCGGCTGCGATCATAGTAGGGGTGCTGCTTGAGCAGCTTGTCCACCTGTTCCCCCTCGATGGGAATGAGGCGGGCCTGACAGCGGCCGGTGAGATCGCCGATGGCCTGATTGGGGTGACCGGCGACCACGAAGGCGGCATCCAGGGTGCCGTTGCAGAGCCCCTCCAGCCGGTTGCCGGGTGACGCCACGGGAGGCAGCGTGAAGTCGGTTGCCTGCCAGCCCATGGCGGCCAGCAGCGCCTGGCTGGTGACCCTGTCCCCGGAGTTGGGGGCGCCGACATCGACCCGCTTGCCCTTGATGTCGGCCAGGGTGGTGATGTTGCTGGTGGCGCTGGCAATCAGGGTCAGGGACTCCTTGTGGAGCCGCAACAGGCTGCGCAGCTGATCGTCCGGGGCCTGGCCCGCGAAGGGGCCGGTGCCGTGCACCGCATGGTAGAGCACATCCGACTGCATCAGGGCGAGCTGTACCTCTCCCTTGGCGAGGGCCGCCAGATTGGCGATGGAGCCCGAGGTACTCTGCACCGTGCAGTGCAGGCCGTGGCGGGCACTCTCCTCGTTGAGCAGGCGGCAGATGGCGCCCCCTGTGGGGTAGTAGACGCCGTTGAGGGCTCCCGTACCGATGGTGACATAGGCGGGGGAGGCGAAGAGGGAGGGCGCCAGCACGGCCGCAAGCCAGGGCAGGGCGGTACGTGACAGACGCAACAGGGCAGAGAAGGCGAATGGGCGCATAGTGGACCGAAACCGTGGCTGAACATGAGGAGGAGGCGGGCTCATCCGGTGATGAGCCTCATCTTATCCGTATCAGACGGGAAGCTGAACGGATTTTACCGCTTTTGCGCACACCGGGCGGCCTGGGGCCGCCGCCCGGGACGGTTCGCTAGCGGGTCTGGAGAATGGCTTTCTCCATGCGGGCCAGGGCCTCGGTGAGACGGGCCCGGGTGCAGCCAAAGTTGAGCCGCACGAACTGGCCGTTGCCGAACTGGGCACCGGGGGAGAGACCCACGCCCGCCTGTTCGAAGAAGGCGACGGGATCGTCCAGGCCCAGGGCGCTCATGTCGATCCAGGCGAGGTAGGTGGCCTGGTTGCGGGCCAGCTTGACGCCGGGCCAGCGGGCCACGGCCTGCTCGATCAGGGCCAGGTTGCCGGCCAGGTAGTCGAGCTGTTCATTCAGCCACTGCTCGCCCCCCTCATAGGCCGCCTCGGCCGCCACGAACCCCAGCAGATTGACGTCGGCGCTGATGCCGCGCATCGCCTGTTGCAGCTTGAGCCGCAGGCGGGCATTGGGGATCACGGCGAAGGAGCAGCACAGCCCCGCGATGTTGAAGGTCTTGCTCGGCGCCATCATGACGGCGGAGCGTTCGGCCGCCTCCGGGCTCAGGGCACCATAGGGGATGTGGCGGGCATCTTTGTCCAGCAGCAGGTCGCAGTGGATTTCGTCGGAGCAGATCACCAGGTTGTGGCGCTCGGCGATGGCGTCGATGGCCAGCAGCTCTTCCCGGGTGAAGACGGTGCCACCCGGGTTGTGGGGGTTGCACAGCAGCAGCAGATCCGCCGAGGGGGCCTGACGCTCAAGCTCTTCGAGATCCAGCACCCAGCGGCCTTCTTCCTCCACCACGGGGACGGTGAGCAGGGGGCGGTCATTGAAGCCCGGTGCCTGCAGGAAGGGGTAGTAGACCGGCTTGGGGGTGATGATGCCGCGCCCGTGCTGGCTCCAGGCCTTGCAGGCGAGATTGAGGCCCGGCACCACCCCGGGCAGGAAGACGAGCCATTCGGGCTGGATGGTCCAGCCATAGCGGCTGGCCAGACGCGATACGATCAGTTCGATGAGCCGGGGAGAGGGGCGCGAATAGCCGAAGATGCCGTGGGCGACCCGTTTGGTAAGGGCCTCCAGTACGGCGGGGGGAGAGACGAAGTCGGTGTCTGCGACCCACATGGGCAGGACATCCTGACCCTTGTATTTGTCCCATTTCAGGCTCATGGTACCGCTGCGATCTATTTCCCGGTCAAAATCAAACATGTTAAATCCTTGTACTGGCGCTGGATGGGCTTCCAATGTACGGACTTGGACGCCCCCCCGCAACCCTTGAGGTGGCTGTTGATAATGACATAAAATAGCCGCCGCCATACGCCAAGCCCGCCCGCATCTGGCTCCTTTTTTTCTTCCATATCAATGGTATCTCTATGAGTTTGCTGTCTGTTGCCCGCAAGAGGCCGGATCCCGTCTCTCTCTCGTTTCTCGCCGTGACCTTCATGACCGGGGTGGCGGTGGCGCTGCAGGTGCCGACCTTGAGCCTGTTTCTGGCCGAGGAGGTGCAGGTGCGCCCCTTCCTGGTGGGGCTCTTCTACACGGTGAACGCGGTGATCGGCATCTTCATCAGCCAGTGGCTCGGCCACCGCTCCGACAACAAGGGGGATCGCAAGCAGCTGATCCTGCGCTGCTGCTTTGCCGGCATCGTGCTCTCCCTGCTGTTTGCCTGGAACCGGCAGTACTGGTTGCTGGTGAGCCTGGGGGTGCTGCTGGCGAGCCTGACCGCCACCGCCAGCCCGCAGCTGTTCGCCCTGGCGCGGGAATACGCCGACAGCCGCAACAAACAGGCCGACATGTTCAGCTCGGTGCTGCGGGCCCAGTTCTCCCTGGCCTGGGTGATAGGGCCGCCCATCGCCTTCGCGCTCGCCATCGGCTACGGCTTCAAGGTGATGTATCTGGCCTCGGCGCTGGCCTATGTCATCTGCGCCTTCGTGGTGTGGCGCTGGCTTCCCTCCCTGCCGCTGCCGGTGATGGACAGCGAGGTGGAGCGGGTGAGCAGCTGGCGGGACCCGTCGGTGCGGGCGCTCTTCATCGCCTCCACCCTGATGTGGACCTGCAACAGCATGTACCTCATCAACATGCCCCTCTACATCACCCGCGAGCTGGGGCTGGAGGAGAAGCTGGCCGGTTTGCTGATGGGCACGGCGGCGGCCCTGGAGATCCCCTTCATGCTGCTGGCGGGCTACTACACCCGGCGCTTCGGCAAGCGGCCCATGATGCTGCTGGCGGTGCTGGCCGGGGTCGGTTTCTATGGCGGTCTCGTGACCCTGTCGAGCCAGCATGCCCTCATTGCGCTGCAACTGCTCAATGCCATCTTCATCGGCATCGTGGCCGGCATCGGCATGTCCTATTTCCAGGACCTGATGCCGGGGCGCGCCGGGGTGGCGACCACGCTCTTTTCCAACAGCATCCGCACCGGCTCCATCATGGCGGGGGCCATCGCGGGGACGGTGGCGGAGCTCTGGAGCTTCCACGGGGTCTTCATGGTGGCGGCGGCCCTGGCGCTGATGGCGCTGGCCGCCTGCTGGCGGGTCCCCAACGTATAGGGGATGCAAAAGGGAGCCGATGCCCGGAGGTGCCGGCACCAGTGCCCCGGTCGTGCGGGGAAGAAGCGGCCTTACTTGGGGTTGTCTCCCTGGTATTCGATGCGCAGGCAGCGCAGCAGCAGCTCGGCCGCCGGTCCCAGCGCCTCCACCGAGGGGGTGAGCAGGTAGGTGTAGAGATAGCGTTCGTTGCCGCCGGTGAGATCGAGCTGCACCAGCGAGCCCTCGGCGAGCTCCTCCTGCACCAGGTGGCGGGGCACCCAGGCGTAACCCATGCCAAGGCGCACCATGTTGAGCACCTCATGATAGTGGGTCGCCTTCCAGCCGGTGTCGTCCGCATCGTTCCAGTCCACCGAGCGGTGGATGGGGGGATGCAGGCTTATCTGGTTGTGGCTGGCCAGCACCTCGGCGGTGATGGGCTCTCCCTGCTCCGCAAGGGGGTGGCCCGCTGCGCACAGAGGAAGCAGACAGACTTCGTCCAGCGGCAGGCCGGTGCGATCCTGGGGCAGGTGCTCGGAGAGCATCAGATCTCCCGCCTGCAGCGCATTGAAGTGGCAGTGGATCCGCTCGTGCAGGTTGATGCGGCAACCGCGGCTGCGGGGGTAGAAGTGGGCCAGCGCCCGGTAGAGGCGCTCCCGCGGCTGCACCACGGACACATAGAGGTTGATCTGCGGCTCCCACTGCCGCTCCAGGTTGTTGGCCAGGTTCTCCAGCTCTTCCACCTGCTGGCTGAGCTGGCGCGCCCGCTTGAGGAAGATCTCCCCCGCCGGCGTCAGCACCGCCTTGCGTCCCCGCACCTCCAGCAGGGCCACCCCCAGACTCTGTTGCAGCTTGGCAACCGCATGATTGAGGGAGGATTGGCTCTTGTTCAGCGCCTCGGCAGCCTGGGCATAACCGCCGCAGTCCACCACTGCCTGAAAGATCCGCCATTGCTCAAACGTGCTCTTGGGACGAAACATAGTGCAACCTGTCTGGGGCCGATGGGATTCAACAGGGCGCGCCTTGGCACCCCCTCTTCACTGTAATCCCATCCGGTTGATTTGTTGATTTATTTGGGCTGGGCCACGAAGGTCTTGCCGCTCTGGCCCTGACTGTCACGCCCCATCAGGTAGAGATAGAGGGGCATCAGATCGGCCGGGGTCTTGAGGGTTTGCGGATCTTCCGCCGGGAAGGCGCTGGCCCGCATCCTGGTGCGGGTGCCGCCCGGGTTCAGGGTGTTGACCCGCACAGTGGTGTTCTCCAGCTCGTCCGCCAGCACCTCCATCATGCCTTCGACGGCGAACTTGGAAATGGCATAGGTGCCCCAGTAGGCGCGCCCCTTGCGGCCCACGCTGGAGGAGGTGTAGACGATGGACGCCTCGCCGTGCTCCTTGGCGGTCTGGCGAAGGAGGGGCAGCAGCGCCTGGGTCAGCAGGAATTCGGATTTGACGTTGACCTGCATCACCTCGTCCCACTCCTGCTCCTGAATGTGTTCGAACGGCGACAGGGTGCCGAGCAGCCCGGCGTTGAACAGCACGCCATCGAGGCGGCCGAACTGCTGGGCGAAGGTCTCCGCCATACCGCGGTAGTGGGCGGCAGTAGCCCCTTTCAAGTCCACTGGCACGATGGCGGGCAGGGGGTGACCGGCCGCTTCAATCTGGTCGTAGACCGCCTCCAGCTTGGCACTGGTACGCCCGAGCAGGATCACGGTGGCACCGTGGGCCGCATAGGTGAGGGCCGCTTCGCGGCCGATGCCGTCACCGGCACCCGTCACCAGAATGACCTTGTCCTTGAGCAGATCACGGGGGGCCTGATAGTCGAGCATGTGGACTCCTGTTAACAATGCCTGGCGGCTTGGCGCAACGAATCGAGTGGGCAAGTGTACTGATCCGGCCCGGCAGTTGACCAGTATGAGACGGCAAAAATGTGAATAAAACAGGGCGATAGCGTCGATCCCTCCGCCCTTGGCACGGGAGATGGCAGAGTTTTTGCGCGAGGGGGGCAAACTCCTTACTATGTGAAAAAACCGGACATTGAGCGGAGCATCAAGTGGCATTTTTGACCGAATACGGCCTGTTTCTGGCCAAGACCCTCACCTTCTTGCTGGCCATCGGCGCCGTCATCCTGATGGTGGCGAGCAGCCGCCAGCCCAAATCCCGCAAGGGGGAACTGGTGGTGACGGATCTCTCCGGCGAGCTGGAGCAGGGGCGCCATCAACTGCAGGCAGCCCTGGCGGGCAAGGCCGAGCGCAAGCAGATGGAGAAGACCCGCAAGGCCGAGCACAAGGCCAAAGCCAAGGGGGAGGATGAGCGCAGCCGGCTGTTCGTCATCGACTTCAACGGCAGCCTGGATGCCAAGGAAGTGGCCTCCCTGCGGGAAGAGGTGAGTGCCGTGATAGGCGTGGCCCGGCCCGGGGACGAGGTGCTGCTGCGCCTCGAATCCGGCGGCGGCGTGGTGCATGGCTACGGCCTGGCCGCCTCCCAGTTGCAGCGGCTGCGGGACAAGGACATCACGCTGACCGTGGCCATTGACAAGGTGGCGGCGAGCGGTGGCTACATGATGGCCTGCGTCGCGGACAAGATCCTGGCGGCGCCGTTCGCCATCGTCGGCTCCATCGGGGTGATTGCCCAGATGCCGAACTTCAACAAGCTGCTCAAGAAGCACGACATCGAATTCGAGATGCACACCGCAGGTCAGTACAAGCGCACCATCACCATGTTCGGCGAGAACGACGATCTGGGGCGGGAGAAGTTTCGCGAGGAGCTGGGGGCCATCCACGAACAGTTCAAGGCCTTCGTGGCCGAGCACAGACCCGGTCTCGACATCGACAAGGTGACCACCGGCGAGCATTGGCTGGCGAGCCAGGCCAAGCAGCTCGGACTGGTGGATGCGCTTTGCACCAGCGATGACTACCTGCTGGCCCAGGCCAGCCATCACAAGGTGGTCGGCATCCGCTACAGCAAACCCAGGAGCCTGACCCAGAAGCTTGGCAAGCAGGCGGCACTGGGGCTGGAGGCCGGCCTTGGTCGGCTGTGGCAACAAAGCCCCTGGCGCTGAGGCGTCTTGTTGAATGAAAAAAGAGAGCCGGGCATTGCCCCAATGCTGATCAGTTAAGGATCCATTGACCGATCCTTCTGCTGTAGGACAATCCGGAACCAATCACTGGTTCCG
>NZ_JAPCJD010000122.1:0-6888 GCF_027707845.1 Aeromonas sp. QDB14
TTCACATAGCCAGTCACAATAAATCAATCACTTAGCAGTCTGAATGTCGCATTTGGACGGAAAATCCCTAGAACCCCTACCTGGTGCTGTTCAGCCGCCTCGGCCACTACGATCCCGTCTGGCTGGAGCGGCTGCTGGCCGAGGGCGACCTCTTCGAATACTGGGCCCACGAGGCCTGCTTCGTGCCCCGGGAGGATTACCGGCTGCTGCGCCATCGCATGCTGGATCCTGCCGCCATGGGCTGGAAGTTTTCGGCCCACTGGCTCGCCACCCATCAGCAGGACATTGACCGGCTACTCGAGCAGATCCGCCAGCAGGGGCCGGTGCGAGCAGCCGACTTTGCCCGCCAGGGAGAGAAGGGCAACGGCTGGTGGGACTGGAAGCCGGAGAAGCGTCATCTCGAGGTGCTCTTCACCGCGGGGCGCCTGATGGTGCGCGAGCGGCGCAACTTCCAGCGGGTCTATGATTTGGCAGAGCGGGTCATGCCCGGCTGGTGCGACGAGCGGGATCTGCCGAGCCCGGAGACGGCGCAGCGAGAGATGGTGCGTGCCAGCTGCCGGGCGCTGGGGCTGGTCAAGGCCGGCTGGGTGGCCGACTATTACCGGCTGCGACGCGGCAAATACGATGCCCTGCTCCATCAACTGGCCGACGAAGGAGAGCTGTTTCCGGTGCGGGTGGAGGGATGGCAGCACGGCGCCTTCGTCCACGCCTCGCTGGCTGACGAGCTGGTCAAGGCGCAGGGGGGCACCCTCAGGGCGACCCATACCACGGCCTTGTCGCCCTTTGATCCTCTGGTGTGGGATCGCAGGCGGGCCCGCGAGCTATTCGAGTTCGACTACCGCATCGAGTGCTATACCCCGGCGCACAAGCGCCAGTACGGCTACTTCGTGCTGCCGCTGCTGCATTGCGGCAAACTGGTGGGCCGGATGGATGCCAAGGCCCATCGCCAGCAGGGGATCTTCGAGATAAAGAACCTCTATCTGGAGGCTGGGGTCAGGGTGACCCGCACCCTGGCAGGGGAGCTGGGGAAGGCGCTGCAAAAGCTGGCGCAGTGGCACCAGACGCCGACCCTGGCCTATGGCGATATTCCGCCCCTCCTGTTGGCGCTATGGCGCCCGGAGCACGGGCTGTGAGGGTAGCACAGAGGGCAAGACGCTCTGCACTCAGGAGATTGGCACATGGAGGAAGAGGGATGAAGGGATTCTGGCTGTTGTCGGGCATGATCCTTGCCATGTTGATGCCGGTCGCCTCGGCACAGGAGAGTGACGCGCCGGTGCGGATCTGCCTCGGCAATGGCAGTGAATGGCCTCCCTACACTTATTGGGTGCGCCACAACGGCGTGCCGGAACCCGAACGGCTGACCGGGGCGGCGGCGACCCTGGTGCTCGATGCCCTGCGCCAGAATGGTTTGTCTCCCCAGATCCGCTACCTGCCATGGGCCAGGGTCAAGCAGGAGCTGGTCGACTATGGCCAAAACGGCCTGTGCGAGCTGACCTGGGATGCCAGCTACAAGCCGGAGCTGGCGGCCCATGTTTACTACAGTGTTCCCCTCTATCACACCCGCCTCGGTCTCTTCTACCTCAAGCGCCGCTTCCCCGAGGCGCCGGATCTGGAGGTGGCCAGCCGCGGCCGGATGTGCGGACTGCTTGGCTACAACTATGCCCCCTATGGCATCAACAAGAAGCTGCGGCGGGTCAAGCGGCTGCAGCAGGCTCTCGACCTGCTGGCGCGGGGGCGCTGCGATTTTCTGCCAAACTCGGTCGAGCCGTTGCTAAGCGGCCTCAGCCTTGGCATCTACCAGAGTGAACCCGGTTTGACCCATCTGCGCCTACCCAATCGCAAGGGATTCTACCTGATGGTGAGCAAGGGATCGCCGCGGGCTCAGGAGCTCATTACTCAGCTGGATAAGACGCTGGTGGCCTTTGAGGAGGAGGGGCATACCGGCAAGGTGATGGCGAAGTTTCTGCCGCCGCTGGAGTGACGGCGTCGCCGGATATAAAAAAGGCCAGCCGGTGCAAACCGGCTGGCCTTGGCCATGGATGGGGATATCACGCGGCCAGGCGGGTCAGCACCTTCACCAGCAGCTCGATGCGCGGGGCAATGCTCGCCAGATCCAGATACTCCTCGTCACTGTGGAAACCGGCGCCGATAGGGCCCAGACCGTCCAGGGTCGGAATGCCGAGGGCGGCGGTCAGGTTGGCATCCGAGCCGCCACCGACCTCTTGCCAGCGGATGGGCAGACCCAGCTCTTGACCACACTCTTCCACGATGGCCATCAGGGCCTTGGTGCCTTCTGACGGCACCATGGCCGGCTTGTGGGCCTCGCGAGTCAGCTTGATGGTGACCCCTTCCAGATGAGGGCGCTCGGCCAGGGTCAGCAGCCGGTCGTTGACCTGGCTGTACTCCTGATTGTCCCAGAAGCGCACGTCCACGACTGCGCTGGCATGGGCCGGCACTATGTTGGCGCCATTGCCCCCCTCGACGATGCCGATGTTGAGGGTGGTGCCGCTCTCGAAGTTGGTGAGGGCATTGATGGCCAGGATCCAGTGACCCAGCTCGGTGATGGCGCTGCGCCCCTTCTGCGGCTCGTTGCCCGCGTGGGCCGCCTTGCCGGTGAAATCGAGGCGATAGCGAGCCATCCCCTTGCGCGCTTTGACCAAGGATCCGTCGGCACGGGCTGCTTCGGCCACTAGCACCTGACGGGCCTGTTTGGCCACCGAGGCCAGCCAGTCGCTGGAGTGCAGGGAGCCAATCTCTTCGTCCGGGTTCATGCAGACGCAGATGCTCAGGCTGTCGCGCACTTCGCGGGGCAGGGCGCGCAGGGCATGGACGATGTTGAGCAGGCCGGATTTCATGTCGGAGACGCCGGGACCGTAGGCCCGCTCGCCATCGACGCTCAGCGGGCGGGCGGCGGCGGTGCCGAGGGGGAAGACGGTGTCCATATGGCCAATCAACATCACATCGATCTGCTCGGCATCAGGCTGGTTGCGAATTTCCAGTCCCACCCCGGCTACCCCGCAGTCGACCCGCTTGATGTGCCAGCCACCCATGGCCTCGTATTTGGCGGCCATCAGATCAGCCACTGCGGTTATGCCAGGTTGGTGCAATGAGCCGCAATCCAGGTTGATGAGAGGGGCCAGCTCGGCCAGGTATTCATCCAGAGAAAAAGTCATCGGTTGCTCCACTTGTGTGGTTGTACGAAAAGGGTCAGAGAAGGATGTTCATCACCAACATGGCGCCGAAGGCGTTGAGCACTGAGATGGCGACCATGATGGGGATGTAGCGCCCTTCGGTGCCGATGCAGCCGAGGATGCGGCCCATGTACTGCACCTGGGAGCCCATCAGGTAGATGGCGGGGGCCAGGATGGCGATGTGGGTACCGTTGAGGATCCCCTGATCGAACAGGGTAATGACCACGCCGACCGCGCCGCCCATGGACATCCAGGCGCCGATCAGCACTGCAGCTGCCTCACCGGGCAGACCGAACACCGCCATGATGGGGGAGAAGATGGCCCCCATGGCGTCCAGGGCGCCGGTGATCTGCAGCGCCTTGATGATGACGAAGGCCATCAGCACGTTGGGGACGGTGGAGGTGGTGGCAATGACCCATCCCTTCTTGGCCCCTTCGACGAAGATATCGGTGACGATGGGTTTCTTGACGTTGGCCTGGCTCATTTGGCTTGCTCCTGAGTGCTGGGGGTCGTGGCGTGCTGGGTGTTGTCGCTGTTTTTGCCTTCGGTCAGGTTGAGGTAGACCCGAAACAGGTTGGCTCCGACAAATTTGAAGGCAAACATCACCACCACGGCGAGACCGATGGAGGAGCTGACCGCCGGGCTGCCATCGGCCAGGGTCAGGGTGAACAGCACGGCGCCGGAGGAGAAAAAGTTGACTATGGTGGCACCGGCGGAGAACTGGAACATGGTGAAGACGTCGGTCTCGCGCTTGGTGATGAGCCCTTCATCCTTGAGCTGGCGGGTCATGGCGGCGCCGGCATCGGTACTCTGCAGGGAGGCGATCAGCGCCAGGCCCGTGTTGCCAGGGATCCCCATCAGCGGGCGCAGCAGCGGGGTCAGCAGCTTGCGGGCGGCATCCAGGGCGCCGTAGTGTTCCAGCACATTGATCATGCCGAGGGCGAACATCACGGTGGGGATCAGGGTCAGGGCAAACAGGAAGCCGTCGCGGGCGCCGTTGCCCCCCTTGCCGCGCATGTCGGTCATGGCAGTCTTGAGGCCGTCGCCGTTCTCGCTGACGCTCTGTACCATGGTGCCGAACGAACCGTTCAGTGTGGTGAAGTCGAACACTCCGTACCACTGGTTGGACTGCAACAGTCCCGAAAAGAAGACGATGGCGAACGCCAGTGCCAGGTAACTGCCTATCGTTACCGAGCGTGATTTGTCAGTCATGATTTAGCTCCATCTGAATAAATATTTAATCGCTCGCAGTATGAATGATGCAATCGTCAGTAAATTGATGGCGGTCAAACTGGCGCACTGTCTTTGGTGTTTGTTGTGGTTTATGTGATGGCGATCGTTGCTTTGATGGATAAAAATCCGGTTTTTACAGGGATTTTTGAATGGCAGTGTTATGCGGGCGGTATGGGGTTCTAGGGATTTTCCGTCCAAAAACGACAAAGTGCTCTGGAGGCCACGCCGTCCGCGGCCTCCAGAGGGGTATTACTTTTTTGGCGCTTCACATAGCCAGTCACAATAAATCAATCACTTAGCAGTCTGAATGTCGCATTTGGACGGAAAATCCCTAGAACCCCTGAAAGGAGCGACGATTTTATGAAGCAAGTTCATTTCACCCTGCAAGGCAAAGGCGGCGTCGGCAAGTCCTTCGTGTCGAGCCTCATCACGCAATACCTGCGCGCCAAGGGCGAGCCGGTCGTTGCCGTCGATACGGACCCGGTGAACGCCACCCTTGCGGGCTATAAGGCTTTCGGCACCCAGCGCCTTGAACTGATGGAAGGCGGCTCGCTGGTCGAGCGTAACTTTGACGCGCTGATTGAGCGCGTGGTGGCCGAAGATTCGCACTTCGTCATCGACAACGGCGCGGCGAGCTTCATTCCGCTGTCCTATTACATCGCCGAAAACGACGCTATCAACGTGATTGCCGGGCACGGCAAACAGGTTGTCATCCATACCGTCATCACCGGCGGCCAAGCGATCCGCGACACGCTCGCCGGGTTCGCTTCACTGGTCGAGCAAATGCCGGAAGAAACCCGCATTGTGGTTTGGCTCAATGAGTTTTTCGGCGACATTGAAGCCGAAGGAAAAACCTTTGAGGAAATGAAGGTCTACCAGAACAACCGCGACCGCGTTCATGGCCTCGTGCGGATCGCGCGCCAAACCGGCAGCACGTTCGGCAAGGACGTGCAACTGATGCTCGATTCCAAGCTGACTTTCGATGAAGTCGCGGCCTCCCCCGATTTCGGCCTCATGGCAAAGTCCCGTCTCGCGCAGGTGAAAAAGGCGATCTTTGAACAACTGGCCGCCGTGATCTGAGGGGAGGCAGGATGATTGACTTTGATGAGCTACGGAAAACCGTCGCCATCAAGCATAACGTCCTGCTCGGGCCGGATGACCCTATCTTGGTCACGGTCACGCTGCATGATCTTGTGCTTGGCCGGTATGTCGAGGTTCTAACAGCGCAAAATGAGGGCCATCAAAAGGCCCTCGCCGCTGCGCTGCAAGAGCATGTCGAGCAATCGAAGGCGACGGCGGGGCGCGTCATCACTGACGCCGCCGATTACGTGAGCGGGCAGGTGCGGCAGGCTGTAACCGCCGCCCTGACCGAAGCGGGCGCGCAGCTTCGGCAGGACGTGGCCGAAGCTCGCGCAGCAAGCCGCGAGGCGAGCGCCGGGGTGCAGACGGCGAAGGCCGCCCGCACTACCGCCATAGCCGCGTCGGCAATCGCGGCGCTCTGCGCGCTCGTCGCGCTGGCCGCCGTGGTCGTGGTCCTTCTCAAGTAGGGAGGCGTATGGACGCACCGAAGCTATCGAATTGCGACGATGGCGTGACGTATTGGAAAAACGAGTAGCAGATAGGAGGATGAAATGACGTTGCTTGATTTGGGGTCGTTTGCGGGAGAGGGCGAAATCCTACGCTAAGGCTTTGGCCAACGATATTCTCCGGTAAGATTGATGTGTTCCCAGGGGATAGGAGAAGTCGCTTGATATCTAGTATGACGTCTGTCGCACCTGCTTGATCGCGGCCGCGATAGCTAGATCGCGTTGCTCCTCTTCTCCATCCGCGTTCCAAGCTGCGGAAAGGCACCCATAAGCGTACGCCTGGTCGAGCAGGCGACGCGGATCGACGTCCAGCGCACGAGAGAATGCGTCCGCCATCTGTGCAATGCGTCTGGGATCGAGACAAAGGTCGTCTCTGTCAGCCGGATCGTAGAACATATTGGCGGCGCCAAAGCCCACTTCACCGACCAGACCGACGGGATCTATCACCAGCCAGCCGCGACTGGAGAACATGATGTTTTCATGATGCAGATCGCCATGTAGCCCACGCAGTTCCGAGGCATTGCTCATCATTTGATCGGCTATAATCGCCGCGTGGACGTAGTCAGTTTGACAACCTGCGTTTTGATCATCGCGCGCCCGCTGAAACAAAGCTGCAAAGCGATCCCGGATCGGGAGAAGGGCAGAAGGCAGGGGTTCCTCAGATGCGGCATACAGCTTCGCCATTAGTTCCGCTGCAATTTCGGTCGCCTGGTAGTCGCCGTGCTCGGCAACGATGTGAGAGAGCATTCGCTCCCCGGCATATTCGAGCAACATCAGATTGTTCTCACGACCGAGCAACCAGACTGCTCCCCTCCCATTGCGCCATACCAGATAGTCGGCCCCGCGCAGTTCATCAGCAATGTCTTCTATAGGTTTCA
>NZ_JAPCJD010000123.1:0-6775 GCF_027707845.1 Aeromonas sp. QDB14
CGGGAATAGCTCAGTTGGTAGAGCACGACCTTGCCAAGGTCGGGGTCGCGAGTTCGAGTCTCGTTTCCCGCTCCAATCTCTCTTCGAACCCTTCGAATTCAATCTCTCCCCCAAGTACACGAATCCAGTTTCTCAGTACCATCACTGCCGCGTCCTGTTGGTAGAGCATGATCCGCGCTTGCCAAGGCTGGGGTCGCGAGTTCGAGTCTCGTTTCCCGCTCCAATCTCTCTTCGACGTTCTCATAATCCCTTTGAATTGCCCATCACATCGCGCCGCGATGATTTGTCGTATCCGGCGTTTGCCTGATTTCTCTCTTCCCCGCACATCCCAAGTCATAAGACCAAAATGTATTGCTTGCTAATAGCCTCCCGGAGATCGGGCACAACCCTTTGCGGTCGGCTAACAGGCTTGGCAGGTCCTGAATGACAGACAGTGGCTCGGTATAAGTTAAAACCGGGGCATTTAACCAAAACTCATCATTTTGATTTATAGCGGCTGTGGCGGCCATAAGCGGCTTGCAGGTGGGGATGGCAAGTCCGGCAAGAGCTCTGCCGATCGAGGAGGGGAAATCGCGGGCAAAAAAATAGGAGGGGCGATGGCTCCTCCTACGGGTTCACTGGCGCTGGCTCAGATAACGGTGACGTTCTCGGCCTGAGGGCCTTTTTTGCCCTGGGTCACAGTGAACTGGACTTTTTGACCTTCAGCCAGGGTCTTGAAACCTGCGCTCTGGATGGAGGAGAAGTGAACGAAAACGTCCGGTCCCTGGGATTGCTCGATGAAGCCAAAACCCTTGGTTTCGTTGAACCATTTTACTTGGCCGGTGCGAATGTCAGACATGTGGTAAGTCCTATCTATAACAAAATGAAACTAAGCCTGGTTGGGCAGCATTTGCCTGGAAGTCAGGGGTTGAAGCATGACTGACCACGTCTCTTTGTCCCAGTAGCATGTAGCACAATCCCTGTCTAAAGCCTGACCGATTGTACTGGAGCCCGATCCCTTGTCAATTTGGCACTTTTCATTTTTTGAGCGAGCTAAAAGTATTGTGAAGTCAGCAGCTTGTTTCATGCTTCACATCAAAAAAAACGGGAGGCCATGGCCTCCCGTCTGCATAAGGGGGGGTGGTCGAGCCCCCTTATTCCTTGAGAGCGAACCCTTCCCCCTGGCGGTCGTAGCGGTAGCTGACCTGACCGAGAGAGCGGACCTCGACCCGCTGGATGCGGCGGCTGGTGTCCACCAGGATGAACACCGACTTGCCCGACTGCAGCCGGGTCAGCGGCCTGTCCGGCCCTTCGATGGCGATGAGCCGGCTGAGCTCGGCCCCCGGCAGCTCGAACTTGCGGAAGATGGAGTAGAGGGTTTCACCGGCCTGCACGTCGTGCTGCAACCAGGTGCCATCCACTTTTTCCTCGACGGGATTGGCGGCCTGGGGCTCACCGGCGTTGCCGACGGTCAGGGCCTGGGCCGGCACGGCCAGGGGGACCGCCAGAGAGCCTGACGGCGCCGTGGTCGGGGCGGCGGGGGCGGGCTCCCAGGCCAGCACCAGCAGCCAGAGCGGGATCAGCACCAGCAACCCTATGGTGTGTTTGCGGGGCAGGGGGCTTGCCAGCTTGAACGAGGCCGCCTTCGGCTCCTTGTTGCGCTGACCCAGGCCACTCATACCCTGGCCGAGACGCTGGCGCAGGGGCAGGGTAGCCGCGTTGATACGTTGGAGCAGGGTTCCTTGTGATTCGTCTTGGCGACGCTGCTGGGCTCGTCTGTTATGGCCACGTGGGCGACGGTCCGGGGTGGGCACGGCATTTACCTCTCACTACATTGCCTGCCATCAGGCAAATATGCCGCCTATGGTAAACGGACTCGCCCCCGAGGGGGAGAGTCCGGAGCATGAAAATTATCAGCTGAGACGAAACTGACCCAACAATTGCTGCAAACGTTCCGCCGCCTGACGCAAGGCCTGACTGGCGTTGGCCGTGCTGGTGGCGTCCCTGGCGATGTCGTTGGCCAGTGCGCTGGTTTTTGACAGATTGCCGGAGACAGTCTCGGAAACCGAGCTCTGCTCCTCGGCGGCGGAGGCGATCTGGTAGGTCATGTCGTTGATGGTGGCGATGGCCTGGAAGATGCTGCCGAGGGCTGCCTCCGCCTGATCCGCTTCCCCCACCGCCTGATGGGTCAGCTGCTGGCTCTGCTGGATGGCGTTGACCGCGTTGGTGGAGCTGTGGCGGATCTTGTCGATCAGCTCCTGGGTATTCTGCACCGCCTGCTGGGTGTTGCCCGCCAGCTTGCGCACCTCGTCGGCCACCACCGCAAAACCGCGCCCCTGCTCGCCGGCCCGGGCCGCCTCGATGGCGGCGTTGAGCGCCAGCAGGTTGGTCTGATCGGCGATCCCCTGGATGACGGTGAGGATGCTGGTGATCTGCTCGCTGTCGTGAGCCAGCCCTTCCACCACTTCGGCTCCCTTGCCCGCCTCGGCGGCCACCTTGTGCATGGAGTGGATCACCCGCTGGAAGCGTACCTTGCCCTCGTCCGCCGCGCTCTGGGCCTGCTTGGCGGAGTCGGCGGTGTTGTTGGCGTGGGTGGCCACCTCCTGGCTGACGTAGGACATCTCCTGTACCGCGGTCAGCATCTGCTCCATCTCGGCCTGATGATGCTGCAGGTTGCTGTCGGTCTGGCCGGCGATGCGATCGGTATCCCCAGCGTGGCGATGGACCTCGCTGGCGGTCTTCTGCACATCCCCGAGCAGGGCCTGCAGCTTGTCGATGAAGCGATTGATGCCCCGGGCCAGGGCCCCCAGCTCGTCCCGGGAGCGGCTCTCCAGACGCTTGGTGAGATCCCCCTCGCCGTCGGCGATGTCATCCACCAGGCTCACCATCTGGCGGATGGGGCCCGTGATGCTGCGGGCAATGACCAGCATGGTGCCAAGGGCCAGCACCAGCACCAGCAGGGCACCGATGAGCTGCTGGGTCATGGCGGCGCGGTTCATGTCGGTGAGCTGGCGTGCCAGCTCGTCCGCTCCTGCCAGCACCACCTTGTAGGGCAGGGTGACGATGATGGCCCAGTTGCGGGCCATGCCGGGCACCGCGATGGGCACCGAGATGCGAAACGCGTCGGTGAGCTCCTGGCGCTGCACGTCCGGTTTGAGGTACTGCTGCCAGCCGTTGCCGAGCACCTTGTCGGCGCGGCTGCCGAGCAGGCTGGCGTCGCCGCTGGTACCGGTGATGACGCCGGCGGCGCTGACGATCAGGGTCTCCCCCTTGCCGTCATAGATGTTGCTGTTGAGGGACTGGGCCTGGCGGCTGATGGAATCCACCGCCAAATCCAGCGCGGCGATGCCCTTGAACCGGCCATCCACAAGGATGGGGGTGGTGATGGTGCTCACCAGCACCTGCTGGCCGTTGATGTCCACCTTGAAGGGGTCGATGAGGCAGGGGCGCCCCTCCCGTTTCGGGCAGGCGTAGTAGTCGTTGGCCGGGTTGCCGAACTCGTCCGGATCGCTCTTCTCGATGGAGAGCAGCAGGTCGGTGCCTATGCTCTCCTTGTCGCGATAGAAATAGGGAACGAAGCGCCCCTTGTCGTCACTGCCGAGCGCGCTCTGGCCGGCGAAGCTTTCGTCCTGGCCGTCGAAGCCGTTGGGCTCGAAGCCCGCGAAGGCGCCATAGAGCTGGGGCTCCAGGGCAAGCTGGGCCTTGAGCAGATCGGTGGCTTGCTGGCGATCCAGCGGCAGCTTGCCCTCCTGCTGGCGGGCGAAGACGCTGGCCATCTGCTGGGTGTAGGAGAGCCCCTTTTGCAGCAGCTGGGTGATGGTGGCGGCCTCGGCACGGGCGTTGGCGCTCACCTTCTGCCACGCCTCCTGTTGCAGGGCGGCGCGGCTGGAGTCGATGGTGAGCTGCTGGGTCTGCCGGCCTGAATACTGGTTGAGCAGGATCAGGATGACCAGGGCCGTGGTCATGGCGACACCGGCCAGTACCAGGATACGATTCTGGATAGAACGAAACTGCATCGCGCGTTCCTTGTATCGTTGAGGGTTCGTTGACGGGGTGACTGAAGTATCGGCTGTGCGGGAGATCTCTCCAGCGACCTCGCCTAGCTAAGCGGGAAAAAAGGGAAAATTCTGAGACATCACTCTAAAACAGCGGTTTTTGCGTGAATAGACCCTATTTTCCCCTCTGCCTCGCCATGGTTTTCCCATCCGTCATTGTCGGTGCTAAAATGCGACGGTTTTTTAACGAATTGGCCCAAGGCCCTCTACACAAGGCTTAAAGATGAAAGTCAAAACCCGTTTTGCTCCCAGCCCGACCGGCTTTTTGCATGTCGGCGGTGCCCGTACCGCACTCTATTCCTGGTTGTTTGCAAAGAACCAGGGCGGTGAGTTTGTGCTGCGTATCGAGGATACCGATCTGGAACGTTCCACTCAGGAGGCCATCGACGCCATCATTGAGGGCATGGAATGGCTGGAGCTGAACTGGGATGAGGGCCCCTACTACCAGACCAAGCGCTTCGATCGCTACAACGCACTGATCGACGAGATGCTGGCCGACGGCCGCGCCTACAAGTGCTACTGCTCCAAGGAGCGGCTGGAAGCGCTGCGCGAAGGCCAGATGGCCAACGGCGAGAAGCCCCGCTATGACGGCAAGTGCCGGGATGGCGACCACGATCACCCGGCCGATGCGCCCCACGTGATCCGCTTCCGCAACCCGACCGAAGGCTCCGTGGTGTTCGATGACCACGTCCGTGGCCGCATCGAGTTCGCCAACACCGAGCTGGACGATCTGATCATTCGCCGTACCGATGGCGCGCCGACCTACAACTTCTGTGTTGTAGTCGATGACTGGGACATGGAGATCACCCATGTGGTGCGTGGGGAAGACCACATCAACAACACCCCGCGCCAGATCAACATCTACAAGGCACTGAACGCGCCGGTACCGGAGTTTGCCCACGTCTCCATGATCCTGGGTGACGACGGCGCCAAGCTCTCCAAGCGCCACGGCGCCGTCTCCGTGATGCAGTACCGCGACGACGGTTACCTGCCGGAAGCGCTGCTGAACTACCTGGTGCGTCTGGGCTGGTCCCACGGGGATCAGGAGATCTTCACCCTCGACGAGATGATCAAGCTGTTCAGCCTGGATGCCATCTCCAAGTCCGCCTCCGCCTTCAACACCGACAAGCTCTTGTGGCTGAACAACCATTACATGCGCAGCCTGGATCCGGCTTATGTTGCCAAGCATCTGGCCTGGCACATGGAACACCAGCAGATCGACACCAGCAATGGCCCGGTGCTGGCCGACGTGGTCACCCTGCTGGCCGAGCGCTGCAACACCCTGGTGGAGGTGGCGGCCCAGAGCCGCTACCTGTTCGAAGAGTACGAGGCCATCGACGAAGCGGCAGCCAAGAAGCATCTGCGCGGTGTGGCTGCCGAGCCGCTGGCTCTGGCCAAGACCAAGCTGGCGGCCCTGGAGACCTGGACCACCGAGGCGCTGCACGAGCTGATTGAAGCGACCGCCGCCGAGCTGGGTCAGGGCATGGGCAAAGTCGGCATGCCGCTGCGTGTGGCCGTCACCGGTCTGGGCCAGTCTCCTGCCATCGATGCCGTGATGGCGCTGGTGGGCAAGGAGCGGGTCCTCGCCCGCATCGATCGCGCCCTGGCGTACATCGAAGCGCGCATGGCCGCCGAGTAATTCAGAACGCCGGTACGGGCCAGTCCCCTGGCATCGCCGACGCCGTGATGGCGCTGGTGGGCAAGGAGCGGGTCCTCGCTCGTATCGACCGCGCCCTGGCGTATATCGAAGCGCGCATGGCCGCTGAATAAACATTGGCCATGGCATGAAAAGGGCTCCCTGACGGGGGCCCTTCGTATTTTGGCCTCAAGCGGATTTGCGACGTAAAACAGCGACATAGCGACGAGGTTGGCGGTAAAAACAGCTAACTGCCTGAATTTTGACTAAACGCTCCAGTGGGCGAGAATTTTGGGTTGACAGCAAAGCGGGTGATGCCTATCATGCGCCTCCGTTGCCAGAGATAACTTTGGTAGCGCCGAAGTGAGTTGGGGTTATAGCTCAGCTGGGAGAGCGCTTGCATGGCATGCAAGAGGTCCGCGGTTCGATCCCGCGTAGCTCCACCATCTTTCGCAAGAAAGCACCAAGGCCACCGCATTGCGGTGGCCTTTTTGTTTGCCTGTCATTTGGATTTCCCATGATCTCGCCCTTTGCATTTGTCTGGCAAATGGCGTTTCACCCTGTCCGCGAGGGCATCAGCGGCCCTGGCCGCCGCTGACGGGGGTGAGGGTGGGGATTGGCGCCGATGCCGCCATGGCCATGGCGCGGGCTGCACGATGCCATCCTCTGCCGCGTGGCGGTTGGCTCGTTCGGCAGCCTGCGATGGCGCTTCACCTTGTCCGCGAGGGTATCAGCGGCCCTGGCCGCCGCTGACGGGGGTGAGGGTGGAGATTGGCGCCGATGCAGCCATGGCCAAGGCGCGGGCTGCGCGATGCCATCCTCTGCCGTGTGGCGGTTGGTTCATTCGGCAACCTGCGGGATACGCTATCCGGCCCCTGGAGTCAGCACCGGGTTTCCCCGTCGGCAGGGTGCCAGCCCCCCGGGAAAGGGGTGAGACGGGGCAACAGGGCATTTATTAATCCCATGATGTGGCCCTTTGCATTTGTTTTTCAAATGGCCTTGGCACAAAAAAAAGCCCGCGATCATCGCCAATGCTGTTCACTTAAGCGGAGCCGCATTGCGATTTACCGGAAAACGGGTCTTTGATATCTTCACCGCCCTGGGT
>NZ_JAPCJD010000124.1:0-6712 GCF_027707845.1 Aeromonas sp. QDB14
CGGAACCAGTGATTGGTTCCGGATTGTCCTACAGCAGAAGGATCGGTCAATGGATCCTTAACTGATCAGCATTGCCCGCATGGCGGGGGCTTTCTCATGGTTCGGCGTGCCGGGTTCAGCGGCCCAGGATCTGCCGCATCCGCTGCTGGGCCACATCCACCAGCAAGTCGGGCTGGAATTTGGAGATGAAGCGATCACACCCCACCTTCTTGACCATGGCCTCGTTGAAGTTGCCGCTCAGGGAAGTATTCAGGGTGATGAAGAGATCGGACATGCGCGGATCGCTGCGCACCTCGTGAGTCAGGCGATAACCATCCATCTCCGGCATCTCGGCATCCGTGATCATCAGCATGATCTCGTCGGTCACCTTCTTGCCCCCATCGCACCACCCCTTGAGCAGCTTGAGGGCCTGCAAGCCGTCCTGGCACTCGATGACCTCGAGCCCGAGCTGGGCTAGGGTCTCGCGCACCTGGTTGCGGGCCGTGCTGGAGTCATCGACGATGAGCACCCGGCGTCCCTGCATCTGGGGCAGGATCTCTTCGTCCAGCACCTCGGACGAGATGCGCACGTCATAGGTGATGATCTCCGCCAGCACCTTCTCCACGTCGATGATCTCGACGATCTGGTCGACGCCCCCTTCCGGGATGCGAGTGATGGCGGTGAGGTAGTTGGCACGACCCGCCGAACGGGGCGGCGGCAGTATGTCCTTCCAGGTCATATTGACGATGTGGGCCACCTGCCCCACCAGGAATCCCTGAATGGTGCGGTTGTACTCGGTGATGATGAGGTTGGACTCCTGATCGATGGCCATGGGACGCATCCCGATGGCACCGCGCAGGTTGATAACGGGGATGGAGACGCCGCGAATGTTGGCGACGCCGCTGATGTTGTGGTGGGACCCCGGCATCTTGTTCAGATGAGGCAGCTTGACCACTTCCCGCACCTTGAAGACGTTGATCGCAAACAGTTGCTGGGCACCCAAACGGAACATCAGCAGTTCCAGGCGATTCTCCCCTACAAGCTGGGTACGTTGATCCACTGAATCCAATATGCTCGCCATATAACGCCCTTACGTCCATTTCCCGAAATTGCCCCGCACCGGAGCTGCGACATGCCAACCAGCCCCGCTTTCCCTGTCGGGACAACGCAAGCCTATATAGAAATAATGAAAAGCGTCGAGGAAAGATAGGATCTTGACCACGGGGCGTGATCATCGCCCCATCACTGCCTCATGGCAAGCACAGCCACGCACCGGCCCCGACAACAAGGGTATCGACCACACGGGGCCATTGCTGAACCCCGGCGTGCCGCTCTTGTCATCCCGCGCGGTCCGCCAGCAACAAAAAGACCGGCCACATGGGCCGGTCCTGGGATGTGCAGTGCGTCCGGGACGACTTAGAAGTTGTACTGCAGGGCCACGGCGACGATGTCGTCGGTGGACTTGTTCAGGCTGTTCTTGCCGGTGGAACCCACTTCGTCCAGCAGGTTGATCTTGTAGTCCACGTAGGCATTGAAGTTGTCGGTGAAGTTGTACCAGGCACCCACGGAGACGTATTCGGTCGCGGTGTCATCGATGCCGTGAGCGCTGTCCTTCACGTCGGTACGCAGGTAGGCCAGGGAGGGCTTGAACTTCGGCGTGATGTTGTACTGCACGACCGCTTCGTAGCCATCCATCTTCTCGGCGTAACCGCGCATGGAGCCGGTGTCCACGAAGAGGTGATCTTCACCGTGGGAGTAGGTGGCGGCCATGTAGAGGTTGCCGACGGCGTACTTGGCGCCCACCCCGAACAGCTTGGCGTCGCTGTCGCCGCCGAAGCTCACGTTCTCGGCCTGCTCGTCGGTCTTGCCAGCCTGGTTGTAGGCGGCACCCAGGCTCAGGCCCATGTTGAAGTCATAGTTGGCAGAGAGGGCATACCCCTCGGAAGAACCTTTCGGGCTCCAGGTGCTGTTCGGACCGACGCGCTCGCTGCGGCTCGCGTTCTGCGGGTCGTTGTTGCCGGTGAACTGGGCACCCAGGGTCAGCCCCTGCCAGTTGTACATGTACTGGGCCAGGCCGTTGGTACGGCCGGTGCCGAACACCTCGGTGTCCTTGCCCAGACCATCACCACCCCACTCCGGCAGCACGTCGGTGTAGTTGTTCACCGCCTTGGTGAACAGACCGTCCTGGCGACCGTAACTGAAGGCACCGAAGCGATCGTGCTTGATGCCCGCATAGGCGTAACGCAGCTCGTCGTTGTCAGAACCGGAGACCGGCAGGTTGTACTCGGCGAAGCCGAACGCGGTCAGATCCTCGTCAACCTTGGTTTCACCTGCGATGTGCAGACGCAGGTAGCTGGCATCGCCTTCGGTGGCGTTGTCATCGGTGCCGTAGTACATGCCGTTGACGCGGCCGCCGATGTCCAGTTTGGTACCATTCTGATCGTAAACGTTGGCGGCCTGTGCACCACCGGCCAGCAGCAGGCTGGAGATGGCCATCGTCAATGCTGTCTTTTTCATTGTTCTTTCCTCAGGTGTAAGCACTCTCTGTCAGACCAGAGTTCGGTCGTTGATCGGTTGATGTGCCGATGGCCTAAGGTAGATCCGGAAACCTTGATGGGAACTGAAGCGGCGAACGATTAATTATAAAAGCGTCAATTCGAGCTGACGCCGCGACACATAGTGTCACGCGAAATAATTTTTGCGGAACTTATGACCAAAAAAAAATCAATATAGCAATACAAGTGATCTATAAAACGGGATAAATGCAGTTTAATCCTTCAACAAGGCGAGAAGCAGGGAAGCCCTGCCGGGCGACACGGACTCCCCGCACACCTTCCCCGCCCCGTCAGACCGGCTGCCAGCCGCGCATGACCCTCAGCAGATCCTTCCAGCTCACTATGCCCACCAGGGCGCCGTTTTCCAGCACAGGCAGACAGGAGATCTGGTGCTCCAGCATGAGGCCGGCGGCCTCTTTCAGGGAGCGTTCGGGGGAGACGGTGATGGGTTCACGGCTCATGATCTGGTGGGCGCGCCGGTTGAGGGTCTCGGTGTCCCGGTTCATCTCGGCATCCGTGTCCAGATAGGGGCTGATGGCACGCAGCAGATCCCGGTCCGAGATGACCCCCACCAGCTCCTCTTCTTCCACCACCAGGAGGTGGCGGAAATGGGCCTGCTCGAAGATCTCCTTGATGACGCTCAGCCTGTCATCCATGGAAACGGTCGCGACCCGGGTCGTCATGATCTCTTTAATCAACATGGTCAGCCTCCTGCCCCCCAGATGTCTCTGTTATGACACGTTTTTCCGGCGGCAGCCATCCCCCCCGCCCTCAAGTGCAAATTTGTGTCATTTCACGTAAGATCCGCGCCAGTTTCTCTCCTTCAATCGAGCCAAGCAGACCCATCCATGATAGTTGCCAGTCAAATCGAACTGATCCGCGGCGGCCGCACGCTGCTGGACAACGCGTCCGCCACCATACACCCCGGCCACAAGGTGGGCCTGGTGGGCAAGAACGGCTGTGGCAAGTCCACCTTCTTTGCGCTGGTGCGGGGCGAGCTGGCCATCGACAACGGCAGCTTCAGCCTACCCGCCGGCTGGCAGATTGCCGGCGTGGCCCAGGAGACCCCGGCGCTGGACTGCTCCGCCCTGGAGTACGTGATCGACGGCGACAAGGAGTTCCGCGCCCTGGAGGCCGAGCTCGCCCGGGCCGAGGCGGATGACAACGGTCTGCTGGTGGCCGAGCTGCACGGCAAGCTCGATACCATAGGTGCCTACAGCATTCGCGCCCGCGCCGCCGAGCTGCTGCACGGTCTGGGTTTTGGCGGCGATCAGCTCGACTCGCCGGTCAGAAGCTTCTCCGGTGGCTGGCGCATGCGCCTGAACCTGGCCCAGGCGCTGCTCTGCCGCTCCGATCTGCTGCTGCTGGATGAACCGACCAACCACCTGGATCTGGACGCCGTCATCTGGCTGGAGAAGTGGCTCAAGGGCTATCAGGGCACGCTGGTGCTCATTTCTCACGACCGCGACTTCCTCGACTCCGTGGTGAATCGCATCATTCATATCGAGAACGGCAAGCTCAACGAATACAGCGGCGGCTACTCCGACTTCGAACTGCAACGGGCCGAGCACCTGGCCCAGCAGCAGTCCATGTACGAGAAGCAGCAACGGGAGATGGCCCACATGCAATCCTATGTGGACCGCTTCCGCTACAAGGCCTCCAAGGCCCGTCAGGCCCAAAGCCGGCTCAAAGCCATGGAGCGGATGGAGAAGATCCTGCCCGCCCACGCCGACTCCGAGTTCAGCTTCGAGTTTCGCGAGCCCTCCGCTCTGCCGACCCCGCTCATCGCCATGGAGAACCTCAGCGCCGGTTACGGCGACAAGGTGATCCTGGAGAAGATCAAACTCAACCTGGTGCCGGGGTCGCGCATCGGCCTGCTCGGTCGCAACGGCGCGGGCAAGTCCACCTTCATCAAGATGCTGTCGGGCTCCAACCCGCCCCTCTCCGGCAAGCTGGAGGTGAGCGCCGGGGTGAGCATCGGCTACTTCGCCCAGCATCAGCTCGAGACTCTGCGCCTTGATGACAGCCCCCTCGATCACCTGGTGCGCCTGGCCCCGGACAAGACCGAGCAGGAGCTTCGCAACTACCTCGGCAGCTTCGGTTTTCATGGCGACAAGGTGCTCGACAAGGTAGCCCCCTTCTCCGGCGGTGAGAAAGCGCGTCTGGTGCTGGCCCTCATCACCTGGCAAAAGCCCAACCTGCTGCTGCTGGATGAACCGACCAACCACCTGGATCTGGAGATGCGCCACGCCCTGACCATGGCCCTGCAAGGGTTCGAGGGGGCCATGGTGGTGGTCTCTCACGACCGTCACCTGCTGCGCACCACCACGGATGACTTCTACCTGGTCCACGGCGGCAGGGTCGAGCCCTTCGATGGGGATCTCGACGACTACCACAAGTGGCTCGGCGAGCAGGAGAAAGAGGCCAATGCCAAGCCGGCAGATGGCACCGTCTCCGCCAACTCGGCGGTGGCGCGCAAGGATCAGAAGCGCCTCGAAGCCCAGTTCCGGCAAGCGACCCGGCCGCTTCGCCAGAAGCTGGAGAAGCTCGAAACCAGCATGGAGAAACTGCTGGCCAAGCTGGCCGCGGTGGAAGAGCAGCTCGCCGATCCCGCCATCTATGAAGAGAGCGCCAAGGGCAAGCTCTCCGAGCTGCTCAAGTCCCAGGGCCCCCTCAAGGAGGAGCTGGAGCACGTCGAGCTGGAGTGGATGAGCCTCTCTGAGGAGCTGGAAACCATGGAGCAGGCCTTCTTTGCGTGATGAAGCCTTGATGGCCAGCGAGCGGGTCAGCCCCGACGCCCTGCCCACCCCTTCCGAGTTCTGGACATGGAGCACAGGCGCCTATGGCCAGCGCAGCCAGGACTGGCTCCACGTGCAAAGCATGGGGGGCAACGTCAACCTGGCACTCCTGCTGCACCACCTCGACCTGCTCAGGATCCCGGTCGACCTCACGGACTTGCAACCGGCCCTGGTACAGACCGAGGCGGTGCTGCTCCCCTGGCGTACCCTGCGCCAGCAGGCCAAGTCACGGGTGGGAGCCGAGGAGTACCAGACCATGCTGGCCCACGAACTGGAGCTGGAGCGGCTGCAACAGGGGGTCTTGCTGCAGACCCTGCGCACCCTCGCCCTGTTTCGCGGCGACAGCCGCAACCTGTTTCACTATCTATCGTTACTGGGTGCCCAGCAGGGCCCCCTCAGAGATCTCATATGCTGAGCTACCGCCACGCCTTTCACGCCGGCAACCACGCCGATGTGCTCAAACACGCCGTCCAGGCCCTGATCATCGAGTCCCTCAAGAAGAAGGAGAAACCCTTCATCGTGCTGGACACCCATGCCGGTGGCGGTCTCTACGACCTGCGCGGCGACTGGTCCCAGAAGAAGGCGGAATACGCCGACGGGATCAAACGCCTGTGGGATGAGCGGGCCCAGTGGTCTGCCATGGCCGCCTATCTGGGTGTCATCGAGGAGATGAACAGCGATGGCCAGTTGCGCTACTACCCCGGCTCGCCGGAGCTATCCCGCCGCCTTATCCGCGATCAGGACAAGCTGGCGCTGATGGAGCTGCACAACAACGAGGTGGAGGATCTTCGCGCCAACATGGGGTACGACCCCCGCGTCGCCGTCCACCATCGCGACGGCTTCGAAGGGCTGGTTGCCCTGCTGCCCCCCACCCCGCGCCGCGGCCTGGTGCTCATCGACCCCCCCTATGAGCTGAAGGAAGATTACTTCGCCGTGGTCGATACCCTTAAAAAAGCGCAAAAGCGCTGGGCCACCGGCATCTACGCCCTCTGGTATCCCATCCTCGGGCAAGAGGCGGACAAGTCCCGCGACATGCTCAAAGCGATCAAGCGCGAGAACTTCGGCAACGTCCTGGTAGCGGAGCTGGAAGTGGCCGGCCAGACTGCCGATTGGGGCATGAACGGCTCCGGCATGCTCATCGTCAGCCCCCCCTGGATGCTGGACGAGCAGATCGAGGCCTTCTTGAAACCCCTGTGCGCCAAGCTGGCCCAGGGCGCCGGCGCCCAGTACAGGGTGGAGTGGCTGAATAAAGCCGAGGCCTGATCCTCGGAACCACAGAAAATGAAAAAGGGCCTGTCACAGCAGCAATGCTGATCAGTTAAGGATCCATTGACCGATCCTTCTGCTGTAGGACAATCCGGAACCAATCACTGGTTCCGG
>NZ_JAPCJD010000125.1:0-6650 GCF_027707845.1 Aeromonas sp. QDB14
CCGGAACTAGTGATTGGTTCCGGATTGTCCTACAGCAGAAGGATCGGTCAATGGATCCTTAACTGATCAGCATTGCGATGATCGGGGCGCTTTCTTTTCCGTTGGCCAGCCGGTGATCAGAGGGCGAGGGAAAGGATCCGCGCCACTATGGTTGCCAGGATGACTTACAGCGCGTGGGACAGGATCCTGGCTACCTTGTCGGGATCAATGTCCTGCTGCTCCCCGAGGGCGGTCAGCCCGAAACGCTTGAGGTTGGAGCAGATACCGGGGATGCAGCTCTCGCTCAGCCCGTAGTCGGCAAGCCGGGTGCCCACCCCCATCTGCTGGAAGAACTGCTCGGTGCGGATGATGGCCTCCTCGATCCGCAGTGCCTTGTCCTCGCGGCTGGAGTGCCACACCCGCTCGGCGAACTGGGCCAGCTTCTCCTGCTTCTGGGCCGATTGCTCCCGCAGCAGGGAGGGCAACACCACAGCCAGGCTCTGGGCATGATCCAGCCCGTGCAGGGCGGTGAGCTGGTGACCGATGGCGTGGGTGGACCAGTCCTGGGGCACGCCGCGACCGATGAGGCCGTTGAGGGCCAGGCTGGCCGCCCACATCAGGTTGGCGCGCACCTGGTAGTTGGTGGGCTCCGCCAGCGCCCGCGGACCGTTGTCCACCAGCACCTGCAGCAGCCCCTCCGCCAGCCGGTCCTGCACCTCGCCCCCCACCGGGAAGGTGAGGTACTGCTCGAGGATGTGGACGAAGGCATCCACCACGCCATTGCCCACCTGGCGCGGCGGAAGGCTGTAGGTAGTGGCGGGATCCAGCACCGCAAACACCGGTTGCACCAGCGGATTGTAGAAGGAGAGCTTGGCCTCCCCCCGGCTCACCACGGAGGCGGGGTTGCTCTCCGAACCGGTGGCCGGCAGGGTCAGCACACAGCCGAGCGGCAGCGCTGCCTTGATGGGGGCCTTGTCCCGCAGGATCTCCCAGGGGTCGCCCTCCTCGAAGCAGGCCGCGGCGGCCACGAACTTGGTGCCATCCACCACGGAACCGCCACCCACCGCCAGCAGGAAGTCGATGCGCTCGCGCTTCACCAGGGCCACCGCCTCCATCAGCTGATCGTACTGGGGGTTGGCGCCGATGCCGGGAAACTCCAGCCACTCCCGGCCCGCCAGCGCCTGGGTCAACTGCTCATAGACCCCGTTCTGCTTGATGCTGCCACCCCCGTAGAGCACCAGCAGACGGCTGCCGGCCGGGATCAGCTCGGGCAGCCTGGCGATCTGGCCTTCACCAAAACAGATGCGGGTGGGATTGGCATATTGGAAGTTGTACACGGCAGAGCCCTCGGTTGATTGCATGCCGGGGAATTGTGCGCCTGCCGTGCCATCAGGTCAAAAACGGGAGCCTGTCGTCAAAAATACGATGCCAGCCTGCCGATGCCGGGCGCTCCTGCCCTGCTTTGCTATGGTGATAGCGGGAAGACGAGTTCGTCGCCCCCTCAAGCCCCTCCCGGGGTCCCTTTCCCACTCACAGGGTCTCTATCATGAAACTGAAGCACGCCTGGATTGCGGGTGCCCTCACCCTCTGTGCCCCTCCCCTGCTCTATGCCGCCGAGGTCACCACCCATGTGGCCGTGGCCCCCGGACAAGCCAGTCTCGCCGAAGAACTGACGGCCAGGGCAACCGTCACCGCCATCGACCTGGCCACCCGCAAGGTCAGCCTGAAAAATGCCGAAGGGCAGACCCTGGATCTGATCGCCGGGGAGGAGGTGACCAACCTTCCCCAGCTCAAGGTGGGAGATGTCGTGGCCTTGAGATATCTGCAACTGCTGGACCTGACCCTGCTCAAGGGCACCGCCGGGGTGAGAAAACGGGTGGTGGAAGTGGAAGGGGGCAAGGCGGCCGCCGGGGAGAAACCCGCAGCCGGCGCCGGCATGCAGGTAACCATCTATGCCGACGTCATCGACGTGGACAAGGCGCACCAGACCATCCGGGTCAAGGGGGTCGACCACACCCTGACCCTCAAGGTGCAGGATCCGGCCCAGTTCGCCCTCATCGCCAAGGGGGACCAGATCAAGGCCGTGCAGACCACCGCCATCGCCATCGGCATCGCCCCCCAGAGTCCCTGAACCCTGACCACGTCAGGCCGTGCCTCCCACGGCCTGCCGGCCCCGTGGCAAGGGGGCAACCCCTTGCCTTTAACGCCCAAAGATTTCCGTTTGAATCACGTCATACCTGGGAGGCGGATTTGCCGGTGAGGCGATCCATGGCCTCCTTGAGCATGGCATCGCGCTGCGCGGCCAGGTCCTTGCTCTGCGTTTCGCGCTCCTCGGTAGAGAGCGTCTTGTCATCCGCTATCCCCTTGAGCTGACGCTCGAGATCGTCAAATTTTTTGCGATCAAAGCCCAGGGCCTTGTCCACCATCTGCTGCACCCGCGCATCCTTGACGCCACCGGTCAGGACTGTGTTCTTGCCGTTCCTGGCCAGATGCTCGTAGGTCAGTGCCTGCTGCGCCTTGCCGGTCAGCACCTGACTGGAGAGGCTGACCTGCTGAGACCAGCCGCTCTGCTTGTCATCGCTGTCGCTGAGGGTCGCCAGGGCACGGTTCTGGGACGCGCTCTGGGCAAGTTGATGACCATAGGGTTTGATATCCATGAAGGCTCCACGCTCACTGCCGGCCTCGCCGGCTCCGGGGATGGTTTCCCCGCCATGGGCCGGAGACAGCAAAATGCAGGCCAACTTGAGTACCCCCTCTTTCGACGGTTCAGCACGGGGTCGCAGCACGCCTCCTTCTGCACTCCATGACGAGTGCGACCAGACCCATCAAAAAAAGGCGCCCGAAGGCGCCTCTTGTGGACAGAAGTCGGCTCGTCATGACATCAGCGACGGCTGATGTGGAGCGGGCCGAAGGTCTGGGCCACCGGCATGATCTCGATGCTGTTGATGTTGACGTGGGCGGGCTGCTCGCTGATCCAGAGTACGGTATTGGCGATGTCTTCCGGCAGGATGGCCTGCACCCCCTGATAGACGGTGGCCGCCTTGGCGTCGTCGCCGTGGAAGCGCACGTTGGAGAACTCGGTGCCACCACACAGGCCGGGCTCCACGTTGGTGACGCGGATGGCCGTGCCCGCCAGATCGGCACGCAGGTTGAGGCTGAACTGCTTCACGAACGCCTTGGTCGCGCCGTAGACGTTGCCGCCCGGATAGGGATAGGTCCCTGCGATGGAGCCGATGTTGATGACGTGGCCGCGGTTGCGCGTCACCATGCCCGGCAGCAGCAACCGGGTGATCAAGGTCAGGCCGCTGATGTTGGTGGCGATCATCTGCTCCCAGTCTTCCAGATCCGCCTTGTGGGCAGGCTCCAGCCCCAGTGCCAGGCCAGCGTTGTTGACCAACAGGTCCACCTGTTGCCATTCGGTCGGCAGCCCCTTGATGGCGGCGCGGGTGGCAGCCTTGTCCTGGACGTCGAACACCAGAGGCAGGAACTGCTCGCCCAGCTCCTCGGACAGGGCGGCCAGCCGTTCGGCGCGACGCCCAGTGCCGATCACCCGGTGGCCAGCGCTCACCAGCAGGCGGCTGATGGCCTCACCAAAGCCGGACGAGGCGCCCGTTACCATTGCAATCATGTGAACCTCCATTGTTATTTGTCTTCTTGAAAAATCAGCACGTTATATGTCGCGCTTGCCCAGCTTTCGCCATGCGAACACCGCCAGATGCAGCAGGAAGAGACCCGAGCCCCCCAGCGCAAACAGCAGGCCGGTCAGGGCGTTGACCGAGGTATCGGCGCCGCACCACCACCAGACCAGCCAGCCGACGACCCCGATGAGAAAGGTCTGGGCGGCGCAGACCGGGCAGCGCCCGAGCTTGGCCCTGATGGCGGTGGCCAGGCAATCCTCGCAACTCATGATGGCGCCTGCCGCTCATCCCCCAGCGCCAGCACCAGGCGGTGGGCATGCTGGCCTGGCCCGTAATAATCGGGCAGCCGTACCCCGGGGCGAAACCCCAGCCCCTGATAGAGGGTCCTGGCTTCTGGGTTGGCGTCGGCGACCTCGAGGCGAATCGCCCCCCAGCCGGCCTCGCGCCCTTCCCGGATCACCTGCTCCAGCAGGCGGCGTGCCCACCCCTGACGGCGGACGGTCCAGCGGATGGCGAGGGTCTGGATGATGAGACGATCCCAGCCTTTGTGCTCCAGCACGCTCAAATAGCCCATCACCTGCGCCTTCTCGTCTTGCAGCAGCAGGGTGCGCCCCTTGGCCTGATTGAGCAGATAGTGCCAGCGGCTGCGGCCGAAGGCGACCTCGGGGGGAAAACAGTAGCGTTCCAGCTTCACGATGGCGCCCAAATCATCGGCTCGGGCGGCGCGCACGGTCAACACGGGGAGTCCTTGTTCGGTTATTTATCCTCAGCACCAGAAATGCGACTTGTATCACAAGTTACCAAGGCAGAATATTAGGCACTGTAACCTCTTGTTTCCCCTCGCGCCATTGTCGTGCTTGTCGGTGCATCGAAGCCCACTGGGGATCCTGCCGTTTCTGGCAGTCCTTTCTGTGGAGCCTGAAAATATGAGTACCTATGTCATCGTCGAGGAGCCGGGCGACTGGCCCTGCCATGCCGACTATCTGCTGACCGCCCGCACCTACCTGCAACACGGTCTGCCCACCACAGGGGGGCGTCCGCGCATCATCAACCTCTGCCGCAGCCTGGAACACCTGGGGGCCGGTTATTACTGCTCCCTGCTGGCCCAGGCCCGCGGCCACCACTGCCTGCCGGGATTGCAGGCCATCAGCAGGCTGCAACCCCAGCAGCCTCCCGCCAAGCTGTGGCGCAAATTGCAGGGCTGGCTGGCCCAGCAGAGCGAAGACAGGATCCGGGTGCGCGCCATCTTCGGCCAGTGCGAACAGAGCGAGCTGGCGGGGCTCGCCCGCTATTACTACGGCCTGAGCCAGTTGCCGCTGCAGGAGCTGACCCTCAAGCGCGGTCGCCACGGCTGGTCGGTGCGTCAGCAGGAGAGCCTGTCACCGCTGGCGCTGAGCCCGAGCGAGAAGGCGCTGATGGTGCAGCACGCCCAGGCGCTGGTGGGCACGGGGGACGAGGAGCAGACGGCGCCACGCTACCAGCTCGCCATCCTGGTCGACCCCAACGACGGCCGCGCCAGCAGCGATGCCCTGGCGCTGGAGCGTTTCATCAAGGCGGCCGCTGCCCAGGGGATCCAGGCCGAGATCCTGCCCCCCTCGGCCATTGAGCGGTTGCCGGAGTTCGACACCCTCTGGCTGCGCGCCGAGACCGCGGTCGGCCACTACACCTTCGAATTTGCCCGCCGTGCCGAGCAGCTCAAGATGCCGGTCATCGACAGCTCCCGTGCCATCCTCGCCTGCAGCAACAAGCTTTATCTCTACGAGCTGATGGTGCGCAGCGGCGTGCCCATGCCCCCCACCACCGTCGTGACCCGCCGCGGTCGCCAGCATGTGGACGAACTGGTGCAGCGCCTCGGTCTGCCACTGATGGTGAAAATCCCCGACGGCGCCCAGGGGCGCGACCTCGCCATGGCCAGCGATGACATCCAGCTCGCCCGCCTGCTGGACGAGGGGCTGGCCCGCTCCGCCCTGCTGCTGGTCCAGAGCCGGATCCCTGCCGAGTTCGACTGGCGCATCGGCTTTCTCGACGGCTCGCCGCTGTTCGCCTGCCGCCGCTACCGACCCGAACCCGGCAACCGCATCCGTCGCCGCAAACACCCCCTCGACATGAGCCGCATCGAGGCGCTGCCCCTCAGCGACGTGCCGGAGCGGGTGCTGCAAACCGCCCGCCGCGCCGTGCACCAGCTCGGCAACGGCCTGTTCGGGGTGGATCTGCGCCAGCAGGGCCAGGGCTGCGTGTTGCTGGAAATCATCGACAACCCCTGGATACGTGGCGATATTGAAGACAGGGAGGCAAAGGACCTCTACGAGCGCCTCGCCCGGGCCTTCCGCCAGCGGCTGGAGAACCGGGGGCAGAGCGCGACAGGATAACAAGCATCGCGAGCAGAGGTGGATATGATGACAATGCAGTGGTGGGACATAGCGCCCCTTGGCTGGGAGAACATCCTGGTCTGTCTGGTGTGTGGCACCCTGGTGGGGCTGGAGCGGCAGCTTCGCGGCAAGCCGGTGGGGATCCGCACCTCTTCCCTCATCGTGCTCGGCACCTACTGTTTTCTCGCCATCGGCGCCGCCGTCAGTCCTCAGGGCGCCGATCAGGCGCGGGTGCTGGGTCAGCTCATCACCGGGGTCGGCTTTCTCGGGGCCGGGGTCATGATGACCCGGGATGGTCAGGTGCTGGGGGTGACCTCCGCCGCCGCCATCTGGATGCTGGCCGCCCTCGGCGCCCTCATCGGCATGGACATGCTGCATCAGGCGCTGCTGCTCACCGTCGTCACCCTCTCCATCCTGGTGGGGGTGGACTATCTGGAAGCCAGCTTCAAGAGCCTGCGCCGCGGGGTGCACAACCGGCTGGAACACTGGCGCCACGGGGCCGAGCCCTCGGTCTCTTCCCGCCGGGACGATCTGGGCAGCGGCATCGAGAAGTAAGCCGCCACCATGAAAAAGGGCTCCACAATGGACAATGCTGTTCACTTAAGCGGAGCCGCATTGCGATTTACCGGAAAACGGGTCTTTGATATCTTCACCGCCCTGGGTC
>NZ_JAPCJD010000126.1:0-6436 GCF_027707845.1 Aeromonas sp. QDB14
ACTCATGATGAACCCTTTTTCATGGCTCCAGATGACAAACATGATCTCATATCAGGGACTTGTTCGCACCTTCCCTATAATGCCCCTCCTTTGTGGTCTGGGGGGAGTGCCCGCAGTGAGCCACCGCAAGCCCGAATGTTGATAGAGACGATCCCATGCATACCCTGGAACAGCTTCGCGCAGGTAAACTCTGCGGCGCCCGCCACCTGAAACTCGCTGAAGGACTCACGGTTTTCCCCCCCGAGATCCTGAGCCTCAAGGAGACGCTGGAGGTGCTGGATCTCACAGGCAACCAGCTGAGCGAGTTGCCGGACGGTTTGGCCGAATGCAAGAAGCTGCGCATTCTCTTCTGCTCCGAGAACCGCTTTACCGAGTTGCCCGAGGTGCTGGGGCGCTGCCCTGCGCTCACCATGGTGGGCTTCAAGGCCAACCGGATTGAAGTGGTCTCCCCGACATCACTGCCCACCAAACTGCGCTGGCTTATTCTGACCGACAACGAGATTGAGTCGCTGCCGGACGAGCTGGGCCAGTGCAACGCCCTGCAAAAGCTGATGCTCTCGGGCAACCGCCTGCGCGAGCTGCCGGCAAGCCTTGCCAACTGCCATCGTCTGGAGCTGCTGCGCATCGCCGCCAACCGGCTCGAGGTCTTCCCCGACTGGCTGCTGGCGCTACCGCGCCTCAGCTGGCTCGCCTACGCGGGCAACCCCTTCAGCGACAGGCTGGAGCGCCGGCTGGAGCAGTGCGCCTCGGTGGCCGATATCCCGTGGGCTGCATTGAAGTTGGGGGAATTGCTGGGGCAGGGGGCGTCCGGTGTGATCCATCGTGCCGGGCTGGATGGGGAGGAGGGGACGCAGGCGGTGGCGGTCAAGCTCTTCAAGGGGGCCGTGACCAGCGACGGTCTGCCCCGCTGCGAGCTGGCGGTGTCGCTCGCCGCCGGCTGCCACCCCAACCTGGTCGGCGTGGTGGGCAGGGTGGGGGATCACCCCTCCGGCATCCCGGCGCTGGTGATGGCGCTGATCCCCCCGGATTATGTCAACCTGGCGGGGCCGCCTAGCCTGGACTCCTGCACCCGGGATGTCTATCCGGCCGGGGTGCGCTTCACACCCGCCGCGCTGCTCAGCCTGGCACAGGGCGTGGTGAGCGCCGCACGGCATCTGCACGGGCGGGGCATACTGCAAGGCGATCTCTATGCCCATAACCTGTTGCACTCTGTGCAAGGCAAAGAGCAAGGAGAGGGGCAAGAACAAGCACAGGGCCGGGTCCTGCTCGGCGACTTTGGCGCCGCCTCCTGTTACGACCGAGCCGATGAGGTGTTGGCCGGGCGGCTGGAGCGCCTGGAAGTGCGGGCCTTTGGCTGCCTGCTGGCCGAGCTGCTGGCGCGCTGTGATGGGGGGGACGCCGACCTCGACCCCCTTCATCGACTGGCCGGGGAGTGCGGCTTTGAGGTGCCTTCCCGGCGACCCACCTTCGCGCAGATCCTGACCCGGCTGGCAGCGATGGCGACAAGCCTGCCTGGGGTTGTGGCCTGAGGCCTGCCCATCGTGGGCCTTCTCGTGCACTGAGGCGGGATCATGGGGCTTGCGCCACTTCGGTGAAGTTGTGATAGTGATGCACCATTGCAGATGACGAGAGGAAGATGATGGAAGCGGCATTTTGGCACCAGAAGTGGAAAGAGAACCGGATTGGCTTTCATCAGGCAGATTTCAACCGCTGGCTGCAATCCTGGTGGTCGGCCCAGCAAGGGAGCGACCCCGTGCTGGTGCCCCTTTGCGGCAAGTCCCGGGACATGCTCTGGCTGCGTGAGCAGGGGCATCCAGTGGATGGCTTCGAGCTCTCCGAGCTCGCCATTACCCAGTTTTTTGACGAGAACAACCTGAGTGCAGAGAGAAGCGAGGTGGGTCCCTATCAGTGCCACCGGCACGAGGATCTGCGCATCTATCAGGGGGACTTCTTCGCCGCTCCGGAGCTTGGTCAGCGTTATCGCCTGGTCTATGACAGGGCGGCCCTCATCGCCTTGCCGGACGCCATGCGCCGCCAGTATGCCGCCCTGATGAGCCGCCTGGTGGAGGCGGGAGGGCAGGTGTTGCTGGTGACCCTCGAGTATCAGCCCGAGCAGCAGCTACAGCCGCCGTTCTCGGTGGGGGAGATGGAGGTGCGCACCCTGTTTGAGCGCGACTTTGGTGTCGAGGTGCTGGGCCGGGGGGCTGAGCTGGATCACCCCAGGGTGCTCTCGGGGCAGCTCTCCTATTTCGACGAGGTGGCTTACCGGCTTATCCGCCGGGGCTGAGGAGGGCGCGAGGCCGCTGCCAACGAGGGAAGTGGCGCTTGTTTTACCTCCTTTGACATAGATCAACGTGGAAAATCAGGGAAATGCCTAAGATGAGGCTGTTTCTCAATCACTGCTGGTGCCGACCGATGAGCTCTGGTTTGAACGCCGGTCGAACATCAACCCAGTGTCTGATTTTCACGCTCATGTTCACTTTTGGCGGCTCTGGTCGCAATTGATTATGGTTTTTCCAGCCGACCCCACAGGGTCGGCTTTTTATTGCCTGCGCGTTGCCAACAGGGGAGGTCAGCCTTCGAAGGTGGCGGCGTTGAGCCGAAATGCCCGTGGATCGTCGATAAACTGGCCGGTGATCCGCTCGTCATGTTCGTGCCCCTGACCATAGCTGCAGAGGATCAGCCGATCGGAGGTGCGCGATCGCAGCTGGGTGATAAAGCGCACCAGATCGGCGCGGCTCAACTTGCCCACCTCGTCGCAGACCCGTTCCCGCTGATCAAACCCCAGATCCTTGTTGCCGATGCTGACCCAGAGCCGCTGGCCGCGACTGCGCAGGTTGGCATCCCGCTCGCTCAACTGGGCTTGCAGCCCCGCCTTGCTCTCTTGCCACTGTTGCTCGGTAAATTCGAGCATGGCGAGCGGGAAGAGGTCGATAAACTCCTCCACCGCATCGAGCAGGATCTGCGGTCCCGCCACCGGCGACTGGATATAGAAGATCAGCCCCGGATGGCGATTGAGAGGCAGGTTGCCGGCGCCCACCACATACCCCAGTTGCTGGCGGGTGCGCAGCTCGTGAAAGAAGGTAGAGGACATGATGTGGTTCGCCAGGGTAAAGCAGGCGAGATCCCGCGCCCGGGTGGTGCGGGACTGGTAGTAGACCAGCAGCGCCGAGTCCTCGTGATCGCACCCCTGCTCGCGAATGAGGGTGCCTCTGTCCTGGATGGAGATGAGGGGGCGGCGGGTCTCGGCGCTGGGCTGGCTGTTGGCACCGAGGTGGCGCTCCAGCAGGGCCGCGAGTTCGAGGGCCTCGGCGGCCGTCCAGTCTCCGTGTACCAGGGCCTCCAGATGCACCCTGGCAAAGAGCTCGGAGACGAAGCCGGGCATCTCCCCGAGTTCGACGGTGCGCAGGTGGCGCAACAGCTGCTCGAAGGGCGGGTTGTTGGGTTGCAGCAAACTGGTGAGCTGGTTGAACAACTGGGAGATGGGGCGGGTCTTGGACTGGTTCTCCCAGTTGCGGATAAGCTGCTCCTTGATCTCGCTAAAGCGGGCCGGATCCGGATACCCCAGGGTGCGGTTGCCGAGGATCATGTCGAGCAGCAGCGGTTGCTTGTCGGCAAAGCCGCTGAGGTTGATGGTAAAGCCCCCCTGATGGGCATAAATCTGGTAGCCAAGGCCCGCGAGCTCCGCTGGGTAGGTGAGGGCGTTGAGGTGATCCGTGAGCAGTTCCACGGCCAGACGCGCCATGGCGATGTGACGCGGGCTCTTGACCGCATGTTCGCTGTCGACGGAGATATAAAGGCTGCCCTTGGGCACGCTGAACTGATGCTCATGCAGGTGCCAGAGCCGGAAACCGGGCCTGTCGATGAGGCAGGACGGCATGTCGGCGGGCAGCGCCGGCAGACGGGCGTCGAGGCGGGTGCTGATGAAGGGGTTGGGCGCCGGCAGGTGCAGGGCGGGATCCGGTTCACTCTGCTGCCAGCGGATCTTCTCGGCCTCGCTGATGCTCTGGACGCTGTAGGGTGTCTGGTACCAGCGGGCGAGGCGATCCGTGCTCGCTTCCGGGGCCTGGATGGTCACCCGCAGGTTGTGGGGCGTCAGCTTGGCGAGGAAGCGCCGGATCAGCGGCTCATCGAACTCGCGCATCATGTAGTCGCCGTAGAGCAGATCGTCCGGCCCGTAGCTGAACAGGTTGAGCACGAGGCCGGAGACGGTGTCGAGGGCCCGGCCCCGCTCCTGGAAGCGGAAGGCGGATTCCAGCACGCTGCGCTTCTCCTCATAGCGCCAGGCCTGCACCCCGCCCCGCTCGATGAGCTTCAGATAGCCAAACAGGGCGGCGATGATCTCGTCTACATGCTCAAGCCCAAGGGGGGTGAGGCCAAAGCTCACGCCAAAGTCCTTGAAGTTGGCGCCGCTGATGCCGCCGCCGGCGGCGAGCTGATTGACCCAGCCCCGCCCCTTGAGCAGGGAGAGCAGGCTGCCTTCCCCCTCATAGCCGATGAGGTGGCTCAGGAAGGTGAGGGGTTTTTTGTCGTAATACTCATCCACGCACGGCAGCGGGAAGGTCAGCGCCAGCTTGCGGGTCTCCTTGACCGGGGTCAGCTGGATGCGAATGCCGAGATCATCGAGCCGATAGAGAGGATGGCTCAGTACCTGAGGGCCGAGGCGGCGATCCGGAATGGCACCAAAGAAGCGATCACACCAGGCCAGCTGGGTCTCGATGGGTGCCGGTGAAAGCATGACCAGCGCCATGCGATCCGCACTGTAGTGGGTTTCGTAGAACGCAATGAGATCCGAACGCAGATCCCGGCCGGGGAGATCCGCCAGGGTGTCGAGGTTGCCCACCGAGAATTTGGAGAAGGGGTGGTCCGGATTGACCGTCTCCTTGTGCACCTGGTAGCTGCGGCGCACGTCGTCCTGCAGCTTGAGGCGGTACTCGGAGTCCACCGCGTTGCGCTCCTTGTCGACCCACTCCGGTGCAAAGGTGGGGCAGATGAAGAACTGGGAGAACCGGTCGAGCCCCGCCTCGAAGAAGCCGTTGTCGATGTCGAAGAAGAAGTTGGTGAACTCGGTACCGGTCCAGGCGTTGTTGCTGCCCCCGTGACGGCTCATGAATTGCTGGTACTCACCGGGTTTGGGGTAGGTGCGGGTACCGAGAAACAGCATATGCTCGAGGAAATGGGCCATGCCCTGGCGATCGGCAGGATCGTCGAAGTGGCCGGTATTCACCGCCAGGGAGGCGGCGGATTTGTCGGTCTCGGGATCACAGATCAGCAAGACCCTGAGCCGGTTTGCCAGCTCCAGATAGTGATACCGCCGATGGTCATTGGGACTGGCATATGGGCTCATTGGGGAGGGGCTCGCGGTGAATTTATTTGAATTTAAACATGATTATCGACCCCGCTATCTTGCGAGGCAAACCCTTTTCTGAGAGGTGGCGCAATTGTTTCCCCCGGCATGGCGGGGTAAGATCCCCCCGCTATTTAAACAGGCCCCCTGGGCGAGGTTGTAATGAAAATCTACATCATGCGTCATGGCCAGGCTGGCATGAACGCAAAGACTGATGAACAGCGTCCACTGACCGAGCAAGGCATCGAAGAGTCCATCCACATGGCGGGCTGGCTGGCTCCCCAATTGGCAGGCTCCCTGAACCTGGTGATCCACAGCAACTATCTGCGTGCCAGACAGACCTGGCAGGCCATCGCCCCCGTGTTGCCCAAGGCCCTCAAGGTCGAGGAGAGCGGCGACATCACCCCCTACGGGGATCCGGCTTTCGTGGCAAGCTACCTCACGGAGCTGGCGGCGGAGCATGACAACATCCTGATGGTCAGCCACCTGCCGCTGGTGGGGTATCTGGTCCAGAGTCTCTGCCCGGCGGCAGGGGCCCCCATGTTCGCGACGTCCGGGCTGGCCTGCATCGAATGGCAAGATGGCAAAGGAGTCTTGCTCTGGCTGGAAGGACCGCATACAATACGGTAAAAGTTAATAATAAGTTACATTTTGGTTTTTTGGGAAGAGGGAGTCGATTTTTCCGGTTTTTTATATAAATTTAACGGAATTATTTCGCATAAGCTGCTGTCATACGGATACAACTTCAAGAGGTTGCAAACGATGAGAGTGTTCAAGAAGTACCTGCCACTGATGGTGGCAAAACATGTCAAAACCTTCTTCAAGGGGCGGATTTACATCCACGGCAGGGGGCGCTTCGATTTCCAGTCGGGCTTGCTGATGATGCCATTGCAAGCCGACATTCCCCATCGCCAGACGGTGCTCGAGGTCAATGAACTGATTTCAAGGCTCCACATGGATGCCGCCTGAGGCGCCTCAGGCTGACCTTGGTCCCCCTCATGCCCGCCCCTGTGCGCAATGCTGATCAGTTAAGGATCCATTGACCGATCCTTCTGCTGTAGGACAATCCGGAACCAATCACTAGTTCCG
>NZ_JAPCJD010000127.1:0-6252 GCF_027707845.1 Aeromonas sp. QDB14
ATTCAAATTGTTAAAGAGCGTCACGCTTATCGCGTTGAGGAGGCGCATCTTACGCTCCTCACCTCGAAAGTCAAGCGATTGTTTTCGCTTTTCTTTCGGCGCCTGCTTCGCGAGGAAGCTGGCTCATCAGGTTGGCGTGTTCCGCCGTGCTGGTAGGGGCGCATTATAGGGAGCCGCGCCGGGATGACAAGGGTTTTTTGTAAAAATGCGCTCGTTTGCTGAAAAAGCAGGCTAAACCCCATGAAATGAGAGTTTACCCCAGTTTCATGCCGATTTTTTGTTCATACCGTCAGTCTGGGCCTGAATGTAGTTGACCCAGCTGGTCGCCCTGTCTTGCCAGTTGTTCTGCTGTTGCAGCTCGCGAGCCAACACCAGCGCCTGAGCATATTGTTCTTTATTGAGGTGTGCCTGCACCAGCAGGGCCTTGGCTCTGTTGCCCTGCTCTCCCTTCACTGACTTGATGGCCGAGAGCTGGGTCATGGCGGCATCCGTCTTGCCCTGTTGCAGCAGCAGTTCGGCGGCACGCATGGCGGCCTTGGGGTGAGCATGTTCCCGGGCAAGCAGTTGCCAGCTGTCCACAGCCTTCGGCCACTCACGTGCCCCTTCCCACAACTGGGCCAGCAATTGGCGATTCTCTGCGCTCTGCTTCATCTGTCCCTTGGCCATGGCAGACTCCAGCAGACGCGCACCGCGATAGGGCAGTCCCTGCCAGGCATACAGGCGGATTAGCTGGTTGCGGGCGGCGGCATCATCCATCAGTTGACGGTCGATGGCAGTTTGCAGCAGTGCAAGCGCTCGATCACCACGCTTGGCGGAGAGATTGAGCGACACAGCCTGCTGCCACCACTTGCTCTCTTTCGGCTCGCTGCGGATCAACTCTTCGGCCTGATCCGCAGCCACGCCGTAACGCTGCAATGCAGTGAGGGCGGAGAGGCGGATGATGGCTGCCTGCTTCTGCCAGCTTTTCTTCAACAGTTGTTCACTCTGGCTGGCTGCCTCGCCGTACTGCTTGTTGTGGTAATAGAGGCCAGCCAAGCGCAGACGCAAGGTATCGTCAGCCTTGATGGCCAATGCGGCCTTGTAGGTGGCGATGGCGCCGGACCAGTTGGATTGCTGGGCCTGGATATCCCCGCGCAGACGCAACAACTGAAGTCGTTGCTGCTCTGGCCACTCTTTATAGGCAAGAGCCTGCTCCACGTAGCGACTCGCCTGTGCGGTCTGCTGCAGGTTGGCGGCCAGAGAGGCCTGTAACTGCGCCAGCCAGGCGTGCTCAGCCTCGGAACCGGGTTTGAGCACAGCCGCCTTGCTCTGGGCCTGTTGCCACTGGCCGGATTGATAGAACTTCATCACGGGCTCCAGCTGGCGGGAGAAATGAGGGCTCACCTCCATCGCCAGACAGGCTTGGCTGACCAGGGCCAGCAGACAGATCCAGATCCGCAACATGGTTATGACTCCAATTTGAATTTGAGCGTGATGACTTGCACCAGCTTGTCGGTGGCGCCCGGCCTCGGCTGATAGCGCCACTTGTTGATCGCCTGAATGGCCGCTCGCTCGAACTGGCGCTTCGGCTTGGCCTCGACAACCTCCACATCCTGTACCCGGCCGTCGGCATCGACGCTGAAACGCAAGGTCACGGACCCCTCGATGCCAGCCTGCTGGGCCCGGTAGGGATAAACGGGCTCAACCCGTTGCAGCGGCATCAGCATGTCGCCGGCACCGATCCCGGTACCCTGCTGCTGACCATGGAAATTGCCGCTCGCGACCGGAGTGGGACTGGTCGCCACGCCAGGGGCAGAGACCTGTACCGCGCTCAGGGTCGAGACCAGATCCAGGCTCGGCTGTACCGAAGGCAGCGGGGCCGCCGCCGGCATGGGCATCGGTGTCGAAGCCAGCGCGGCAGGCGGCTCCGGCAAGGGTTCCGGCTCCTGGGGTACCGGCCGCTCACGCACCTGTACCTCGGTCACCTCGTTCTGCATGTTGATGACAATGGATTTCTGCTCTGTGGTCGCCTTCTCCCCTCCGGGCGGCTCCACCAGGGTGGCCATGAACAACAGGATGCCCAGACTGAGGGTCATCCCCAGTCCCAGGCTCATCAACTTGTGTTTCATTTCGGTGCCACCGCCACGGCGATGTTGTCGATGCCTGCCGCCTTGGCTTCATCCATCACCCGCACCACCTTGCCGTGGGGTACCCGTTCATCGGCCTGGATCACCAGGCTTGCCTCGGGCTGCTCCGCCAACAGTCGGGCGAGGGTGGCCTGCACCCGCTCCACATCCACCTGTTTGCGGTCGAGGAAGATCTGCCCCTGAGCGCCGATCGCCAGCATGATGCTGGACGATTTCTGCGCCTTGGCCTGGCTGGCCTGGGGTCTGTGTACCTCAAGCCCGGCTTCGCGCACGAAGGAGGTGGTCACGATGAAGAAGATCAGCATGATGAAGACGATATCCAGCATGGGGGTCATGTCGATCTGCACTTCATCGCGCTGGCGTTTGGATTGCCGTCTCATTGCATTACCTTCTCTTCTCGCAGGCCGTCCCGGGTCTTGGCCAGCGCATGCTTGGCCTGACTCTCGAGCCGGCTAAGTAACAACACGCCGGAGAGGGCCACCACCATGCCTGCCATGGTGGGGATGGTGGCGCGGGAGATCCCGCCCGCCATGCTCTCCGGGTTAAAGCGGTTGGCCGCAGCCAGCGCATCGAATACGCCTATCATGCCGGTCACTGTACCCAGCAACCCCAGCATGGGGCAGAGCACCACCAGGGTGCGGATGAAGATCAGATGACGGTTGAGCGCCAGCTCCACTTCTGCCAGCCAGCGCCCGCGAATCGCGCGAGCGTGCCAGCTGTGACGCTCGCGACGCGCCTGCCAGCGGCCCAGCAGCTGACGCTGCAACGGTGCAAACCCCAAGTTGAGGTAGAGCAGCCGCTCGATCATCAGAATCCACATCAGCACCAGCAAGGCCAGAATGACCCAGAGCACCGGGCCGCCACGGCCCATGAAGCTCTGCAACTGCTGCCAGATGTCGAGCATCATGCTACCCGCTCCACCCTGTCACCATTGCTTTCGGCCCGCTCGGCCAGGATCCCGGCCACCTGCTGTTCCAGCACGTTGGAGAGCTCGGTGAAACGGGACTGCAACAGGCTGTGGGCCAGGATCAGCGGAATGGCCGCTACCAGACCCTGCACCGTGGTGACCAGGGCCATGGAGATGCCGCCCGCCATGATCTTGGGATCGCCGGTACCGAACTGAGTGATGGCCTGGAAGGTGCCGATCATACCGGTCACGGTGCCGAGCAGACCCAGCATGGGGGCTATGGCCGCGATCACCTTGACCATGCCGATGCCGCGCTCCAGGCGAGGGGTCTCCTGCAGGATCGCCTCATCCAGACGCAGTTCGAGGGTCTCCATGCTCAGTTCTGGATGCTTGTCAGCCACCGTCAGCACCCGGCCGAGGGCGTTGTCGGCATGATATTCACCGCTCTTGAGTTGGCGACGAACCCGACCCAGTTCGCGAGAGAGGCTCCACAGCCGTACTCCAGCGATCCCCAGGCCGATGGCTGCCAGCAGCACGATGATGGCGCCGACCTGGCCTCCCTGCTGGACTTGCTGCCAGAAGGTGGGCGCCTGGGCCAGCATATCGAGCAGAACACCGTGGGAGGGATCCAGCGGCAACGCTTCTCCCTCCTGACCCTGATAAGCGGCCACAGCGGAAAGCACGCTGCCTGGCAGGCCCAGCACCGGACTCAGGCCTTCGGCCCCCGGTTGCAAGAAACCACCATCGCCCAGCAGGGCGAAGCTGCCGATCCGGGTCAACGTCTGCTCGCTGGCAACGCCCTGAGCATCGAGCACCTTGCCATTGAACTGGGCAACCCGGCCCGATTCGCGGATCTCCTGCAGCAAGGTGGCTGGCAGCAGGGCAAGGGCGGCGCGATCAGGCACCTGTTTATCCTGTGCCATGGTTTTCAGCGGGGCGAGACGATCAGGATACTGGCCCTCGACGGCGGATTCGCTCAGCAACTTGACCGCATCGCTGGCGCCCTGACGGGTGACCGCAAAGATGTCGTTCATGTCGCCGGAGGCTTGCTCCCACTGGGTATTGAGCTCCACCAGCTGCTTTTCATTGGCCGCGAACTGGCTGGCCAGCTCCTTGCTCAGGCGCTGGGCCTCGGCCAGCTTGGCGCGGGCACTGTTCAGCTCCCTGGAGACGGACGCCAGATCCTGCTGTGCCTGCTGTTCACGGGCCTGTTCCTGCTGCTGCCAGGCTTCCTCGGCCACGGCGGCTGTGGTGCCCAGAGAGAGGGCGAGGGCAAGGGGTAACCACTTCATGGTGACGCTCATGACTGGGCCTCCTGACCACGGCTGACGGAAAGGGGGACATTCAACAACTGGGGAACTTTCTTGTCGGCAGCCATTTCCAACGCCTCGGCGATGGGGGAGAGCCACTGGCCGTCGAGGGCTTGCCATTGCTTGCTCTGCGCAGACCAGCGCCACGCCTGGGAGCGATCGGCGGTCATCGCCAGCAGGGAGACCCGGCCCAGAGCCAGCACGTCGACCCGGCGCGGTGCGCCATCCAGCACCAGCTCGGCGGAATAATGGTCCAGTCTGCTGCCGTATTCGGCTTCAATCTGATAGGCCTGCAATAGCTGGCGGAACTTCTCCGCCTCGCTCACATCGGCTCTGGCCAGCGTCGCTTTCAAGGCAGCAACCCGCGCCAGACGATCCTCCCTGCGCAGCGGGATGTCATCCTGTACCAGCTGTTCCAGATCGGCTTGCATCTGCAGCATCAGGGGGACAAGCCCCTGTCTGGTCTCCTGTACCGCCTCCAACTGCTGGTTCAGCTTGCCCAGCTCGTTTTGCTGATCGGCCACCAGAGACTGCATGTAGCGGTTGTAGGCTTCCAGATCCCGCAGTTGAAGTTGGGCATTTTGCAGCTCAATCCTGGCGGCGACGGCGCCATCGGCGGCTTTCTCCACACGCAGCTGGGAGGCTTTCCCGTCGGCGATACTGTTCTTCAATGCTGGCGCAACCACCTCGTCGGCGGACACGACGCAATGAACGGCCATGGGTAACAAGGCCAGACCCCAAAACTTGTTCATGATATAAATCTTAACAATGATAACTATTCTCATTGTCTCAAAGAGTAGGGTCACTGGCAATCAGATGATTTTCTTGGCCTCTGGCCGAAAAAACAGGATACTTTTTAGACAAGTACGGGAATAACTGGCGTTGGTAGTCGCAACACCATTTTAAATAACTAAAAAATGTCTTTTCGATCAGCAAGATAAGTGATCGAAAAAGGAGACTTACATGTTTAACGATGCGATCTGGGAACACATAGATCGGTTCACCAAGGCGAAGAAGACCAGCGAGATCCAGCAACAACTGGAGCGCTTCAGTCATCAGATGGGGTTTGATTACTTCCGTTTGCTGATTATTTTCCCCATCAGCATGCAGAAATCCCATGTGGCCTTGTTCAACAACTGCCCCACCAGCTGGTTTGATGCCTATTCGGAACGGCACTACCTGACCCAGGATCCGGTCGTCTTCCTGGGACTGAAGCAGACCCAGCCCATCTTCTGGAACAAGCTCGATTGCGATGCCCCCTGGTTGCCCAGCGCCAGCAGGGAGGTGATGAACCTGGCCGCCGACTTCGGGGTGAGGAACGGCGTCTCCTTCCCGCTGCACACGCCGCAGGGGGAACACGGCATCCTCTCTTTCATCAGCAAGGAGAAGTCCAATTCCGATCTGATGTTTGAAAACGTTCCCCTGCTGTCATTCTGCGCCAGCTACATCTTCAACTCGGCCCTGACCCTCATCAAGGCCAGGCCAGACCTGATGAAATACCTGGCCGAGCTGTCGGATCGGGAGAAGGAGTGCCTTTTCTGGGCCAGCGAGGGCAAGACCTCCTGGGAGATCGCCACCATCCTCGGCATCAGCGAGCGAACCGTGAACTTCCACCTCAATCAGGTCACCAACAAGACGGACTCGCGCAACCGCAACCAGGCGATCGCCAAGAGCATCTCCAGCGGCATTATTGTGCCTTCCCTGGACGATGTGACCATCACCAACCTGCGGCTGTCGTAGCCTGTTTTGCCAAAACCAAAAGAGCCGCAATGCGGCTCTTTTGTAAGAAAGTAATAAAGTTGGATACCTAATCAGCCCGTAAGCCGCATTATGGAAGGTGCGAATAAGCGGGGAAATTCTTCTCGGCTGACTCAGTCATTTCATTTCTTCATGTTTGAGCCGATTTTTT
>NZ_JAPCJD010000128.1:0-6158 GCF_027707845.1 Aeromonas sp. QDB14
TGGTGTGTTTGGAGACAGCCAGTTTACCAGCACCCTGTCTGTCAACTTCCACTTCCCCAAGATCCCGCGAAGAACCAGATAAAAGGCCAGACTCTCCTGCTGCTCCGGTGCAAGCGCGACCGGCGCACCCGCCAGCAGTGTCATCAGCTCATCGGCGGTGTCCAGCAGTTTGTCATAGGCATCCGCCTCTTTCTTGCTGGCAAAGGTCATCTTCTCCACTCCCCCACGTACCACAACATACTTGATCTCAACGGCCATCGCGGCGCCCTCCTGATGATAGTGACCGCAAGTATATGTACGTATATACAGTATTGCAAATACCCTCAGCATGTCGGCGTGCATCGCCAGCCCCTGCTTGGCTGGCGGCGGCCAGTTCACAGCGGAAAACACGTCTTTTCAAAGGGGGGTGTGCAGCGCGGCAAGACAGGGCAGGCGTTTTAAGGTAAATTTCATCAATTCCTTCAACAGGTTGAATCGTATGTCGGATCCGCACTCGGTGATTGTCTGTCCGGCCTGTGACTTGCTGATCGAACGCAAGTTGCTGCCGCTGCGCCGTCACGCCCATTGCCCCCGCTGTCATCAGCATCTGTATGGGCGCTATGCCTTTCGCCCTTCCCAGTTGATGGCGCTGACCATCACCGGATTCCTGTTGCTGCCTTCCGCGTTTTTTGAGCCTTTGATCTATCTTCGTCTGGCGGGCGTGAACTCGGACGCCAACCTGATCAAGGGAATTATGATGCTGTATGCCGAGAGCGAGCTCTGGGTGGCAACACTGGTGCTCTGGTGCGCCGTGCTGGCGCCGACAGGGCTGCTGCTCGGGATCTTTGCCCTCGCCTCCGGCCTGGCCAAGCGCTGGCATCTGCTGGCGTGGACCCTCAAAGCGGTCGAGGTATTTCGCCACTGGGCCATGCTGGAGGTGTACATCGTCAGCCTGCTGGTCGCCCTGTTCAAGCTTATCGACATCGCCGACGTGCGCCTGGGAGGCGGTCTGCTGAGCCTGGGTTGTCTGATGCTGCTCAACATGACGTTGCTGATCCTCTTTGATCCTGCCCCTTACTGGGAGCGGATTCCGCTGCAACATGCCTCCCGGGAGCCGGACCATGTCCCCGATCAGCGCCCGTGAACTGGGGCTTTGCCGCTGCCATACCTGTGGGTTGCTGGTGCGCCATCAACACGGCATGAGCTGCCCTCGTTGTCATACCCCCTTGCAGATGCGCATTCCCCATTCCCTCGCCTGGTCATGGGGCCTGCTGGCGCTGGCCACCTTCATGTTGTTGCCTGCAAACCTGCTGCCCATCACCCACTTCTACAACAAGGGATTATTGCAGTCCGATACCATTTTCAGCGGTATCATGGCGCTCTATCGCAGCAAGATGTCCGGCATCGCCACCATAGTACTGACCGCGAGCATCATCGTGCCCATCGGCAAGATCCTGGGTCTTGGCTGGATCTGCTGGCAGTTGCAGCGCAGCAAGCCGGTGCGCCGCAAACGCCAACTCGTCATGTACCGCATCATCGATTTCATCGGACGCTGGTCCATGCTGGACCTGTTCGTCATCTCGCTGATGGTGGCCCTGGTGGATCGCGGCGTGCTGCTCAATGTGCGTGCCGGCCCCGGGGCGACGGCGTTCGCCGGCGTGGTGGTGCTCACCATGATGTCGGCCAGGATGCTCGATACCCGCCTGTTGTGGGACAAGGCGGCCCGTTAATGTTTTTTGTGTCGAACGCGCTGTGCATCACAGCCAATGTAAGGAGTCGGTATGGTCGGGGCTGAGCCCGTCATTGAGAAGCACCGCTGGTTATCACCGGTCTGGTTGCTGCCCTTCATCGCCCTCTTGCTGGCGGGAGGCTTTCTCTACCAGCAGTGGACGAGCAGTGGTCAACTCATTCGCATCAACTTTGCCCAGGGCAACGGTATCTTGCCGGGCAAGACCCAGTTGCGCTATCAGGGGGTCGCCATCGGCGTGGTCCAGGAGCTGGAACTGGCACAGGATGGTCGCAAGATTGCGGTGCTGGCCAAGGTGGACAGCCGTGCCCGCTCCCTCATACGCAAGGGCTCCGACTTCTGGCTGGTGAGTCCGAAGGCGTCACTGACCGAGATCTCCGGCCTGGACACCCTGGTGTCCGGCAACTACATCAACCTGCAACCCGGACGGGAGAACAACCCGCTGGAGGATGAGTTCGATGCCCTGGATGGCCCTCCCCCTGGTTATCAGGCCCAGGGGCGAACCCTGCACCTGACAGCCGATTCTCTGGGGTCGGTGGGCATCGGTGCCAAGATCTATTTCCGCGGGCTGGAGGTGGGCAGTGTCATCAACACCCGTCTTGGGGAAGAGAACCAGAACGTGATCCTGGATCTGGTGATCGAGCCGCGCTTCGAGCACCTCGTCAAGGCGGATACCCGCTTCTGGAACATCAGCGGCATCAAGGGCTCCTTCAGCCTGGCTGGCGTCAGCGTGGAGGCGGGCAGTCTCACCTCCATCCTGAGCGGCGGCATTGCGTTTGACTCCCCCAAGGATTCTCCCGTGGCGCAAAAGGGGGTCAACTTCATCCTCTACAAGGGGCTGGCCGAGGCCGCCCGGGGTGAGCGCATCACCATCCAGGCGGGGACTCTGCCCATCAAGGAAGGGATGCCCATCCTCTATGAGGGCATCGAGATTGGACGCATCGACCCCATTCGCCTCACCGAACAGGGGCGGAGCGTGACGGCCCTCATCAACCCCGAGCAGGCGTTCCGGGTGACCGGCAAGAGTCGTCTGGTGTGGGAGACGGTCTCTCTCTCCCCTGCCGGGATCAAGCATGCGGATCGCCTGCTGGCCGGGCCCGCCATTCGTCTGGACTATGAACCCGGTAAACGGGTCAACACCATGACCCTGGAGAGCCAGGCACAGCGCGGCGGCATCAAGCTGACCCTGCAGGCAGAGGATCTCGCCGGTTTGAGCGAAGGGGCTCCGCTCTGGTTCAAGGGGTTGCAGATAGGTCAGCTCGGGGCACTGACCCTGGATGCCGGCGGCAATGCCAGTGTCGAGTTGCTGGTGAACGAGCGTTATCGCCATCTGCTGCAACGGGCTCGCTTCTATCGCGCCGCCCCCTTGCAGGTGGAGGCGGACCTCAGCGGTATCAAGGTGGAGACCAGCCCGGCCAGTGCCTGGTTGGCGGGGGGCATCAAGCTGGTACAGGCCCCGAAGGGTGACAGGATTGACCGCCTCTACCCCAGCCAGGAGCTGGCCCTGCTTGGGAGCCGCCATGCCAAAGCGGTCAGCTGGACGCTTCGTGCCGCTCAGGCTGATGGGATCGGTGTGGGCTCCCCCGTCCTCTATCTGGGACTGGAAGCGGGCAAGGTCAAGGCGCTGGATGCCGATGATCGCGGGGTGGCCATCACCCTGGAGATCGATGCCATCTATGCTCCTTTGCTCAAGCAGCAACCTCAGTTCTGGAAGAAGGCCGCCATCGACGGCAAGATCCGGCTCGACGGCGTGCAGGTCAAGATGGGGAACCTCGCCACCCTGCTGCGTGGTGCCATCGAATTCGACAAGCTGGGGACAGGTCGCAGCAGTCATCAGCTCTTTGACAGCAAGGAGCAGGCAAGCTCCCAGGTGCGTACCCTCACGCTCACGGCGGATCACAACCCGGGTCTCGGGGTCGGCAGCCCCATCCGCTATCGCGGAGTGGACATCGGCAAGGTGGAGCAGGTGGAACTGGATCCGACCCTGGGCCAGGTAAGCTTCAAGGCCGAGCTGAATGAGCAATATGCCGCGCGCTTCCTGCAATCCGGGGCGCGCTATGCACTGGTGCAGGCCAAGGTCGGGCTGGGAGGCGTTGCCCACCTCGATACCCTGATCAAGGGGGCCTTTGTGGAGGCGACACCGGGCCGAGGGGCTGGCAAGGAGACCTTCCCCTTGAGCCAGAGTGGCCCCGCCGGTCTTGCCCTGACCCTCAAGAGCCCCTCCGTCGATGGCATCAGCGTGGGCAGCCCCCTGCTGTTTCGCAAGATGGTGGTGGGCAGCGTCACCGGCGTGACCCTGGCCCGGGATGGCAGCGAGGTGCTGATCGATGTGAATGTGGATGGACAGTACGCCCATCTGATACGCGCCAACAGCCGGTTCTGGAATGTCTCCGGGGTCAAGGCCGATATCGGGCTGACCGGTGGCACCATCGAGGTCGAAACGGTGCAAAGCCTGCTGGCGGGCGGGATTGCCTTCAATACGCCGGAGCGGGAGATGGGCGCGACCGTCAAGGCGGGCCATCGTTATCCGCTTCATGCCAAGGCAGAGAAAGAGTGGCTGGAGTGGAGTCCCCGCATCTTGCCCTGAGTTATTCCCCTGCTCGTCAAAAACCGGCCTTGTGCCGGTTTTTTTATGGCCTCATGGACTCTCCCATCAAGAAGGGCGGCGCACTGTGGTAAGATGTCGCCCCTCATTTTGGGTCAGCGAGATTGCGCCGTGCACGACAACACCTACCTCCCCGATCACTTCCTGCGTCACATTGCGGAGTTCATGCCATCCCATCTCTCCATGGAGGCATTCGTGGCGAGTTGCCGGCAGCCGCTGCGGCGCAGCATCCGGGTCAACACCCTCAAGATCACGGTATCCGAGTTTGTCGCCCGCATGGCGCCGCTTGGCTGGCAGCTGGATCCCGTGCCCTGGTGTGAAACCGGCTTCTGGCTCACCCGCAGTGATGAGAGCGTCCCCCTTGGCAACACGGCCGAGCATCTGTGCGGCCTCTTCTATATTCAGGAAGCGAGCTCCATGTTGCCGGTGACGGCGCTCTTTGCCAGTGAGCAAACCAGAGGGGATGGCATGTTGCTGGACGCGGCCGCCGCCCCTGGCTCCAAGACTACCCAGATCGCGGCGCTGATGGAGAACCGCGGCATGCTGATCGCCAACGAGTTTTCCAGCAGCAGGCTGAAAGTGCTGAGCGCCAATATCCAGCGCTGCGGTGTGACCAACGTCGGCATGACCCATTTCGATGCCAAGGTCTTTGGCCAATGGCTGCCTGAAACCTTCGACGCCATCCTGCTCGACGCCCCCTGCTCCGGCGAGGGGACGGTGCGAAAAGATGAAGACGCGCTGCGCAACTGGAGTCTCGAGAGCATCGACGAGATTGCCGCGGTGCAGCGTGGCCTGCTGGAGAGCGCTTTTCACGCCCTCAAACCCGGCGGCGTACTGGTCTACTCCACCTGCACCCTGAGCCTGCAAGAGAATCAGGCCGTCTGTCAGTCGTTGCAGGAGAAGTTCGGTGATGCCTTCAGCTTTGACTCGTTGGCCGATCTCTTTCCGGGAGCGGAGAAAGCCTGTACACCGGAGGGATACTTGCACGTTTGGCCCCAGATCTTCGACAGTGAAGGATTTTTCGTCGCCCGGTTGCGCAAGCATCACTCCGTGCCCAACACCATGTTCAAACCGGGCAAGCTCGGCAAGTTCCCCTTCTCGCCGCTGCCAGAGAAAGAGGCTGGCCCCATGCTGCGGGAGATTGAAGGGAATTTTGGCATCGTGCCCCATGGCCAACTGTTTGGCCGCAATGACGAGATCTGGCTCTTCCCTCACGCCTTCGAGCAGGTACAGGGGAAGCTGCGCTTCGATCGCATCGGCATCAAGCTGGCTGAGACCTTCAAGAAGGGATATCGATTGACCCATGAATGGGCTCTGGCTTACGGCCATGAGGCGAGTAAGGGATGCGTCGAGCTGGATGCCTCCAATGCCCGTGAATTCATGATGGGACGAGATGTCTGGCCAGAGCAGGATGCCGGGAGTGGGGAAGTGATCGTTCGTTACCAGGGGCACCCGCTCGGCATGGGGAAATGGGTGGGGAGTCGCATCAAGAATGCCCTGCCCCGGGAGCTGGTACGGGACAACAACCTGTTCAATGCGTGAGAGTGGGGTCGCTCGAGCAAAAATAGCGCCTGTTCGAGTCTTAAAAACCCCCACTCTGGTTGAACTTTTATCCGGTTCTTGAAATGCCTAGAGCCTTGTCTAAGCTTAAGGCTATCCGCATACCAGTTAGCGCACGGCTCTGCAAGGAGCCAATTCCCCTATGCCAGGTACAAGGAATTCGTACCTGGCTTTTTTTTTCTTCCTTTTTGGGGGAACCGCAGAATTCGGAAAAAATCGTACGCTAAGCTAACGGTGTTCTCGTGACAGCTCTTTGACTAGGCTTTC
>NZ_JAPCJD010000129.1:0-6019 GCF_027707845.1 Aeromonas sp. QDB14
GAACCGGTCTTGACAGTGAATGTGAAAAGAGTGTTTACCGAGATCAATACCAATAAGCGCAACGTTTTCCATGATGGCCTCTCCTGAAAGAAAAACACCCTGTCAGCGTACCGCTCACAGGGTGGGGGTGACCATCTCATTAGACCCGGGCCTTGGCCCGGGTCTTTGCATGTCAAGGGGTGGACTCAGCGCGGAGGCAGACCCAGCAGGGCGCGCAGCTGGTGCGCGGTGGCCTCGACCGCCGCCCAGTCGCGGCCAGTGACGGTGACGTGGCCCATCTTGCGGCCGGGGCGGGCTTCGCCCTTGCCATAGAGGTGAAGGTGCACCCCGGGCAGGGCCAGGGCGCCGGCCCAGTCCGGCGTGCCGTCTTGCCACAGATCCCCGAGCAGGTTGAGCAGGATGGCGGGCTGAACCTCGGCCTGTGCCGGCAGCGGCAGATCGCACAGGGCGCGCACCTGCAACTCGAACTGGCTGCAACCGGCGTTGTCGATGCTGGGATGACCCGAATTGTGGGGCCGGGGGGCCATCTCGTTGACCAGTAGCTCACCGCCGACCAGGAAGAACTCCACCGTCAGCACGCCCACATAGTCGAGGGCGGCGATGATGTGCTCGGCGATGCGCTGGGCCTCGCGCTCCAGGGCGGGCACATTGGCCGGGGAACGGGTCTGATCCAGGATGCCGCCGCTGTGCCAGTTCTGCACCAGGGGCAGTGCACTGATGGCACCGCTCGGACTGCGGGCCAGGGTGAGGGCAAACTCCCCCTCCAGTGGCAGGCGTTTTTCCAGCACGCAAGGGACACCGCTGGCGGCCAGGGCCGCTGGCAATTCGCCCGCATTGTGGATAGTCCACTGCCCCTTGCCATCGTAGCCCTCGCGGGCGGTCTTGAGGATGGCGGGGAAGAGGTCGCCGGGCAGGGCGGGCAGCGGCTCGCCCGGCAGCAGGGTCAGGTTCGGGGCAACCGGTACGCCGGCGCGGGTCAGGAAGGCTTTCTCTTCCCGGCGATCCTGACAGACACGTACTGCACTCGCGGCCGGGCGCACCGGCTGGTACTGCTCCAGCAGGGCCAGGGAGGCGGCGGGCACGTTTTCGAACTCGCAGGTGATGGCATCGCAGCGGCTGGCCAGATCGCGCAGGGCATCGGCATCGTCATAGGCGGCAACGATCTGCTCGTCGGCGGCTGCACCGGCGATGCTGACGGGGTCCGGGTCCAGCACGATCACCTTGTAGCCGAGACGGTGGGCAGACATCACGAAGTAGCGGCCGAGCTGGCCGCCACCGAGCATACCCAAAGTGGCGGGGGGCAGTATCATGCCGGCTCCTCCAGGGTGAGCGCCAGCACCCGGTCGCGCTCCTTGGCGCGGAAGCCGTCGAGCTGCTGGTGATAACGGGGAGCGTCGCCATCCTGGGCGACAGAGAGCAGGGACACGGCGAACAGACCGGCATTGGCGGCACCCGCCTCGCCGATGGCGAAGGTGGCGACCGGCACGCCCTTGGGCATCTGCACGATGGAGAGCAGGGAATCCATCCCCTTGAGCTGGCGGGTGGGGATGGGCACGCCCAGCACCGGGATCGTGGTCTTGGCGGCCAGCATGCCCGGCAGGTGGGCTGCGCCGCCGGCGCCGGCGATGATGGCGCGCAGACCACGATCGCGCGCACTGGCGGCATATTCAAACAGGAGATCCGGGGTGCGATGGGCGGATACGACGCGCGCTTCATAGGGCACGCCGTGCTCCTTGAGGATGCGGGCGGCGGCCTGCATCACGGGCCAGTCAGAGTCGGAGCCCATTACCAGGCCGATCATAGGGGGGGTCGTCATTACGGCTTCCTCGGATGTCAAACGTTTGCCGCATGTTACCAAAAAGCCGTGGGATCTGGCTCAACATTTCTTGTGTTTGACCCGCTCGAATGACGGTCAACGAGCCTCAAGGTACGAGAGGGGCGAGGATCTGCGCCACTTGGCACCGACTTTGGGTAAAAACGACATTAGAAATCCAGATGGCTATACATCCAAGACAGCTCTGCCTATAATCCCCCCGCTTTGGCGCATCATGCTTAAAAGGGAATCCGGTGAGAATCCGGAGCTGGCGCGCAGCGGTAAGGGGGAACGAAGCGACATCAGGGCACTGCCGTCAGGTGGGAAGCCGTCGCCGTAGGCCATCAGCCCCCAAGCCCGAAGACCTGCCAAAGTTCGTATTTCGGGCCGAGAGAAACCGGCCACGAAGTAGATGCTTACGCGAACTTAAGGATCTCTCATGTCCAAGACATTATTGGCGGCTGCCCTGTTGCCAACGGCGGCCTTTGCCCAACAACTGACCATCCCCGTCAATCCCACCATGGTGGTGACCGCTACCCGTGTCGCCCAGCCTGCCTCCAGTGTGCTGGCTCCCGTCAACGTGGTGACCCGTGACGAGATCGATCGCCTGCAAGCCCAGACCGTGACCGACGTGGTCAAGACCCTGCCCGGCGTGGAAGTGGTCAGCAACGGCGGCCGCGGCCAGCTCAGCTCGCTGCGGGTACGTGGTGGCACCTCTTCCCAGACCCTGGTGCTGGTGGACGGGGTGCGCAGCGCCTCTCTGACCGCCGGGATGACCGAGCTCAACAACCTGCCCCTCAACCAGGTGGAGCGGATCGAATATATCCGCGGTGCACGCGCCACTATTTATGGGTCCGATGCCATCGGTGGGGTCATCAACATCATCACTCGCCCGGACCAGGGGACCAATCAGCACAAGTTCAACCTGGGCGCGGGCTCCCACAAGCAGCGTCAGGCTGCCTTCAGCAGCGCCAGCCAGGTGGGTGATGCGGGTCAGATCAAGGTCGCTGGTGGTTTCGATGACGAGACCGGCTACAACGTGCATCCCATCGTCGGGGTGAACGATGGCGACAAGCATGGACACCGGGGCTATAACGCCATGGTGGATTATCAGCAGGCGCTGGCCAGCAACTGGGATCTGTTCGGTACGACCCGCTGGTTCCGCAACATTGCCCAGTACGACAGATCCTCTGCCGCTTCCGCCTGGGGCCCGGCGTTTCATCAACGCAACGAGACCTGGACCGAGAACCAGAGCTACCAGCTCGGCTCCCGCTATCATGACGAGCGCTACCTGAGCGAGCTGCGCGGCGCCTTCTCCAAACAGGATGCCTACGACTACCCGGATACCAGCGGCCGCGATCAGTCCGCTGATCGACTCTATACCCGTCAATACACCCTGAACTGGGTCAACAGCGTCAAGCTGGACGAGAGCTGGACCCTGGGGGGCGGCGCCGACTGGCAGCGCGACATGCTGGACGATAGTTCCCGCTCCTCTGGCGTCGCCTTCCCGAGTGAGGCCGATGAGCGTGACAACACCGGGCTCTATGCCCTGGCCCAGTTTGACAACCAGGTCTGGCAGGCCGAGCTGAGCGGTCGCAGCGATGACAACGAGCAGTTCGGACGTCACAACACCTGGCAAACCGGCGCTGGCTGGCGCTTCGTTGAGGATTATCGCCTCAGTGCCCGTTACGGCACCGGTTTCCGTGCCCCCTCCTTCAACGATCTCTACTACCCGGGGTCCGGCAATCCGGATCTGAAGCCGGAAGAGTCGAAAAGCCACGAGTTGATGCTGGACGGACAGACCGCTGGTGTGGAGTGGCGCTTGACCGGTTATCGCAACGACTTCGAGCAGATGATCCAGTGGGCACCGGACAGCCAGGGCATGTGGACGCCGCAAAACGTCGGCAAGGCGCGGATTGAAGGGGTTGAGCTGGAAGGGGAGTTCGAGACCGGCTGGCTGAGCCATCGCGTTTCCGCCGAATACAAGGATCCCAAGGACAAGGTCACCGACAAGCAGTTGCAGCTGATCTCCCGCAAGGGGGCCAAGTGGGTGAGCCAGGCGCAGTGGCAGCAGTTCGATGGCTCCCTGAGCTGGATCTACCAGGGTGAGCGTTATGGTGACGCGGCCAATACCACCCAGCTGGGCGGTTACAGCGTGTGGAACCTGGCGGTGGGCTATCAGGTTGCACCGTCCTGGAAGGTCTCCGGCAAGATCAGCAACCTGCTGGACAAGGAATACCAGACCTCGGTGGGTTACCCGGCTGACGAGCGTGCCTACTATGTGACGGTGGACTACGCACTCTGATCCCCTTGTCTGGATCTGAAAAATCAGGGGCCCTGCCATTGGCAGGGCCTTTTCTATTGGCGCCGGGCGGGAGTATGATCGCGGCCTCGCATTCAAGGGGGAGCTCAGGTGGCCAATATTCTCGTGTTCGACTCCGGTATGGGCGGTCTGACCGTCTATGGGGAGATCCGTCGCGCTCTGCCGGAGCACAACTATTTCTACAGTTTTGACAATGCCCACTTTCCCTATGGCGAGCTGAGTGAGGCGGCCCTCATCGAGGCTTGTACCGGACTGGTCAGCCACATGGTGGCCGAGCACGCCATTGATCTGGTGGTGATCGCCTGCAATACCGCCAGCACCATTGCCCTGCCATCCCTGCGTACCGCACTCAGCATTCCCGTGGTCGGCGTGGTCCCCGCGATCAAGCCTGCCGCCGCCCTGACCCGTAACGGCTACATCGGTCTGCTGGCAACGCCCGGCACCGTCAGCCGTGACTATACCCATGAACTCATTGCCCAGTTCGCTCCGGGCAAGCATGTGCTGCTGAAGGGGGCCACCGAACTGGTTATCGAAGCCGAGCGCAAGCTGGCGGGGTTGCCGGTCAATATGGCCCTGCTCAGAGAGGTGCTCGCAGACTGGATGGAAGGGGAGGAGAGGCCGGATACCCTGGTACTGGGATGTACCCACTTCCCCTTGCTCAACGAAGAGATCAAACAGCTGATGCCGGAATGCCAACTGATCGATTCGGGTCTTGCCGTGGCAAGGCGGGTGGCGCATCTGCTGGCGACACTGCCGGTCCAGGCGCCTGGCGAGGGGACGGGACGTGCCTACTGCACGCGACTGGATGCTGGGGCCCAGAAACTGACAGCCCCCTTGCAAGCTTGGGGGCTGTCGTCACTCGAAGAAGTGGTGTACTGAATATCAGGCGTCGACGTCGTTGACGTCCTTCTCATCCCGGTCCCGCTTGTCATTTGCTTCACGCACTTTCAGGGTGCGCTGCTGATACTCCTTGTCATTGAGCGCGGCGATGGCCTTGGCCGCATCGGCGACAGGCATCTCCACAAACCCGAAGCCCCTGCGTTTGCCGGTGGCCTTGTCCTTCATCAGACGAACTGACAGTACCTGACCTTGCTCGGCAAAGAGTTCGCGCACCGCAATCTCGTTGGCGCGATAGGGCAGGTTGCCTACATATAAGGTACAGGTCTCCTGGCTGGTCGCCTGTTCGAGGGCGGTGGCAGGCGCACGGTTAAGGAAGAGCGGTACCACGAAACCGCCAATGGCCAGACCGGCGGCAAAAATGACTTCGACTTTCAGAGAGAACTGCAGGGCCTGGGCAACCAGATAGCCGAGCAGCGCCAATACCAGAGCAAGAACTGCTGCCTGCACATAAACGGGAAACTTGGATAAATTCATCTTTAAAGACCTTTTGTAAATGAAAGCAAAAAAGGTGCAACACTCTATTCACCTTCATGGTAACCAGCTTTACGACCAGACGCTACCATGGACCACTTGAGGCAAATTATCCGCTTCAGTATGGCATTCCTTCAGCCAGGAAGATCCTGATAAATGCCAATAAAAGAGGGCTGAAATCATCAGCTTGTGGATAACATTGTATATATACACTGGGTAAGTTGTTTCTAACTGGATAATTTGAAGTTTCCGTGACTTTCTTCAAAAAATCCCTTGTCATCGTAACCGGCCTCCCTATAATGCGCCCCTACCAGCACGGCGGACCACGCCAACCTGATGAGCTAGCTTCCTCGTGAAGCCAGCGCCGAAAGAAAAGCGAAAACAACCGCTTGACTTTCGAGGTGAGGCGCGTAAGATGCGCCTCCTCAACGCGACAAGCGTGACGCTCTTTAACAATTTGAATCAAGCAATCTGTGTGGGCACTCACAGCATCGAGCATCAAAAACAATTTT
>NZ_JAPCJD010000130.1:0-5963 GCF_027707845.1 Aeromonas sp. QDB14
CGAAAAGTGCCACCTGACGTCTAAGAAACCATTATTATCATGACATTAACCTATAAAAATAGGCGTATCACGAGGCCTGTGGGAGGAAAATAAAGTGTCATCCTAACTACAGGACCCTGCAACGTAGCAATTCCTGCAAAAATCCATTTAAAACAATGACTTATTTCAATTCTGCCATCTGCAAGCGTTTTGTGGGGATGGAGGCCGGAATCATTAAAGTATCATCCTAATTTTCGCTCAACCTTGGAAAATGCTGAGAATCGTAAAAATAAAGTTTCATCCTTTCCGCTACTAGTTCAAGGCTTTCTTCCGGCCGCCGGCAACAACGCTGCTTGGCTGAGGCGATCCACTTGCGCTACCGCTCACTGATCAGATCGAACTTGAACTCGACGAGCAGCCAACCATCAGGCCGAGCGTGATCGCCAAAAAAAACGGATCATGCGAAATCCTTCGTTGAGTTTGGCGCGGGTTTTAGCAAATCAGCTGGCCCGCGATCCGGTTGAGAGTGATCCGAAGCGGTCCTTGACGACCGGCACAAATCGGCCGATTCTGTTGAAAAAGTAGCTTTAGCGGCAGCCTGCCGATCAGGTGTGCCTGCTGTCGAAGTGGCTGCAAGCCACTTCAAGTTGCCTTCCGGCGTTTCACTGAGCGTCCTTGCTCAGGTTTAAGGGTTAATTTGAGGGTTTCTGCTCGTAGCAGGCATACCTATCCCGTCAGCGGTGGCCCTTGAGGCAAAAGCTTGGCCATGCGGCGCAGGTTCTGCACCATCGCAGCCAAGGTGAATTCGTCAGTGGCACCCGTTAGGCCACGCAGTCGTAAACGGTCGAGTTTCATGATCCGTTTGAGGTGGGCGAAAAGCATCTCCACCTTCTTTCGTTCGCAGCGAGAGACGAGGTACTCCGGTGTCTTGGCGATGCGTCGAGCCACGTCGCGGGCAGCCTCATGGATGCTGCGGACGATCTTCCGATTCGGCGTGTTGGGGCAGCATTTCGCTTTCAACGGGCAGGTGGCGCAGTCGGTTTGGCTGGAGCGGTAAATGACGGTTTTGGCCTTAGTTACCCGCGACCTTTGCTGGGTGAAGGCGCGCCATTCACTGCGTAGCGGTTTGCCGGCTGGGCAGCGATATTCATTGGCGTCCTGACTCCAGTGAAAGTCGTTACTGGAGAGGCTGTCGTCCTTGCGCTCGGTCTTGTCCCACACCGGCACATGCGGTTCGATGTCCTTTTCTTCGACCATCCAGGCCAGCATCGGGGCGGTGCCATAAGCGGTATCGCCGATAAGGCGTTCCGGTGTGAGATCGAACTGCGCCTCGACACGCTCGACCATCGTCCTAGTCGAATCGACTTCGGCGGTACGGTGCGCCGGGGTAGCTTCCACGTCCATGATCACACCGTGCTCAGTGTCGATCAGGTAATTCGTGGAGTAGGCAAAAAAGGCCGGGCCACCTGGCGCTGCTGTCCAACGGGACTGAGGATCAGTGAGCGAAATTTTCTTGGGAAGAGCCTCAGCCAGCGCCTCTTCATCAAGGGCTTCGAGGTACTCGCGCACTGCGCGGCTGCTGAGCTTTGGATCGTTCCAATCGACCTCATCTCCCGCCACCCCACGTTGCCGGCTGGCATCCGCCTTAATGATGCTGGCGTCGACGGCGAAACCTTCACCCTTGACTAGGCCGGCTGCCATGCAGCGCCGCAGCACCTCATTGAATAACCAGCGGAATAGATCGCTGTCACGAAAACGCCCATGGCGATTCTTCGAGAAGGTCGAGTGATTGGGGACTTCGTCTTCCAGACCCAACCGGCAGAACCAGCGATAGGCCAGGTTCAGGTGCACCTCTTCGCACAATCGCCGCTCGGAACGAATGCCATAGCAGTAGCCGACGACCAGCATGCGCACCATCAACTCCGGGTCAATCGAGGGACGCCCGATGGGGCTATAGAAATCTGCCAGGTAGGCACGTAGATCACTGAGATCCAAGCACTGGTCGATGCTGCGCAGGAGATGTTGGGCCGGGACGTGATCTTCCAGATTGAACGAGTAGAACAGGCGCTGCTGTCCTCCCGGTAACTGTCCCATCATGCTGTTCGCCCCCACGCTCGCTGACAAAGCAATTTTGCCAACGGCATGGGGAGGCCGCTACTTTTTCAACAGAATCGGCCGCACACAGCCATTCGGCTCAACAGAACCCTGCCTTTACCCCACCAAACTCCGGAAACTCGCCCGGTAGTCCGTCGGCTTGAGATGCACATGTTGGCTGAGGTCGCCGGGTAGCGTGAACAGGCGCGGACCGTCCCGAAACTGGAACACGCGATACAGATGGAATTGATCGCCCGCCTCCTTGGAGAATTCGAGTTCGTTGTGGCTGACCAAGAAAGACGAGCCTACCCCGCCATTGGTGGTTTTCACCTCGATGAAGCGCTCATGGGCGTCCTCTTCGAACGACAGGATGTCGAACCCCGCACCGTCTCCCTGGGTGTCGGACACCCAATCCAGCCGCTGAAAAAGCTCTGGGTGGCCGAGCTCGGTCAGGCGTTGCTGTTCGTAGCCAATCACCCACTGCTCCCCTGCCCGGCCCAGCTTGCGGTTGGCTTCATCGCGAGCGGCATAATCGAACTTTCGCGGTAGGCGTTGCCGTAGAGATGCCGGGGTACGCACAAGCACTTCACGGGCGGGTGGTTCTACCAAAGCCGCTCGGTAGGTTTTGTCACCCGGAAGTTTTACCTCCTCCAGGGCATCGACAAGAGCGCCGACCGTCTGCTGATGTTCCAGAACGTAGGCGTGTACGGATTTACGCAGCAGCAGTTGGCTGTTGCCGCGTGGCTTGTAGCCGTTGATATAGGGCAGGCCCAGGGCATCGAGTACGGCGCTAATGTTCTGGTGCTTGAGCTCGACTGAAGACTTGCTGCGACCGTTCAGCAGTTGGCGCAGTGCCTGGTTGTGCTCGGACTTGTGGTACGGCTCCCCAGCCGCCTCGGCACGCAGCATGTCGAAATAGTCTTCGACCGTGGCCAGGACCTCTTCTTCGGACCAGTCTTCGCCGATGCGAATGATGCGAAACCCGAGCCGCGTCAGCGCCGGAACGACGGTCGTCTCGCCACCGGAGAAGCTGTCAGCAGTGAGCGGGCCCTGCTCGGGAAATTGCTTGCCGAAGGCCACACCGGCGATGGCCTTGGAATCGCAATCGGTGCCGGTCTTCGGATCACGTACCAGGAAGTCGCGGGACTTGCCGTAGCCGTGGCGCGCCAGGAATTTCGTGCGGCCCAGTTGCACGAACTCATCGATGGCAGCCTGCACGGCGGCGGGGCTTCGAAGCTGGGAGAGTTGAGACACAGGGTCCTTCCTTACTGTCATGGTGTGCCGGGAACCGCCGAGCCACGAGATTATGAGTAGCCCCTGAACAGAAACGTCACGATAAAAGCCGTGAACGCCACCAGGCCCATTAAATCCCTTGCGTATTTGCAGCCCGTGCTGTCCAAACCTGTACCAGGTCCGATCAACACGCTCCAACCATTGAGGTACGAAAACACCGCCTGACCGAACAAAAAATGCGTGATAGCCGCCGCAGCCATGACGCCGGAATCGTCAGACAGGCTGTAGCTGTTGACCATTGCCCTGTACGCCTGCATCTGAAATGGCTATTGCCCTGATGGGAGCCGGCTTTTCAGCCACCGACACCAGCGATGCCGTCAATATTCTTTACCCGATAACCATGACCGTACAAGCTAACAAGGCCTGGCAAGCCAGCGGACTTAAAAAGTCTTTTTTTCTACCATCCCACAAAAAAGTTCGTGGTGGAGAAAAGATAAGCTATGCAAGGCTTTAGGAGACGTGGTTTTTCAGGATGACGAAGAACGATTCGGCGCTAGGTGCAACATAGGTGCATCGCACGAGCGCTAGGAACGGCGAAAAAAGGCGGACGTGGCGAAATCGGTAGACGCAGCAGACTTTAAAATTGGAGTGCCCGCGGGGAAATCCGCGGAGTAGAACCGCTCAAAGTCGGGGAACGCTAACGGGCAATACCCTAAGCCAATCCCGAGCCAAGCCCCTTCGGGGGAAGGTGTAGAGACTGGACGGGCGGCGCCTAAAGCCTTCGGGCAATGGCGAAGGGACAGTCCAGACCACGAACGTCATCAGACGGCGGCGAAAGTCGAGGTGGTACGAAAATCTGCTTCTCTGTGAGAGTACGGGTTCGAGTCCCGTCGTCCGCACCACAAAGCCAAACATCCCTGCGATGATCGACCTCTGGGCGTTTGGTCGTGAGCCCGCCACCCTCGCGCTACGCTTTGCGCAGGCGTCGAAGGCGATCAGGTGCGCCCATCGATTCCGTCGAGCACCATCGCTGCGAGTTCATCGCTGGTGTGTGCACCACTATCGAGAACACGGGTTGTGCATGGAAGCCGTTCCCTTGCGGCCAAGCATCGGGCGACATTCGCTAATCGCCACTCTCGAATCTCCGCATTTCGATTCGGGTCAGGATGCATGGTCTGGTTCGCGATCCGGTGACGCAATAGGTCCTCGTTGAGCGTCAGAAAGATGTGCAGCAGCTGATCGTCGATCCGCCTTACCCCGTCGAGTATCTCAGTCAGATAGTCCGGGTGCACGAGCGTCATTGGGATGATGATGTCCTGCGAGTAATTCCTTCGAATCTCCCTGACCGCCGCGATCGTAAGTCCCCTCCACAAGGGGAGATCCTGATAGTCTCCGCTCGCTGGCATGGGGACCGTTTCTTTCACCACGAACCCGATTTCCTCGGGGTCAAAGATCAGCGATTTGGAACGCCGATCGCGCAGCCGCTTAGCGAGCGTCGTCTTTCCGGCGCCGAAAGGTCCGTTGATCCAGATTATCATTGTCGACGGCCTCTAACCTGAAGGCTCGCAAGAGCGCTCGACGGCCTCGTGCGGAGGCACGATCGGAGTGGTTCCGAAATGCTTCTCAAGATAGGTGACGCCGAACGTCACGATGTCCTGCGCGTCGAACAGGTAGCACTGAGCAAAGCCCACGACACCTTCTCGATGGCGACCGAGCTTCACGTAAGCATTTGCTATAGTTTCAACCGCATCCGGCTTTCCTTCGATAGCAAAGCAATCGAGAATGCCGTTTGAATCGTAATCCGATGCCGTTTTCCAGGCGACTTCACCGTCTCTTCCAAGCATCGGCATCTCATACGTCACCCACCGTTTGTTGGGGATATCGGCAACCGCCTCGGCGTAGTGCAATGCGGTAACGGAGTTTAGCGGCGCACCCAACAGCAGGGCCTTCCCGCCAAGGCGAACGAACCGCTCGACGGGCGATCCTTCCCCCAAGGCGTGACCGAGTTCGTGAGGCTCCGTCAGCGTTTCAGCCAGCGGACCAACCGCGACCATCGATGCATCGGGGTGCGCGCTGCGCCGCGCGCCGGGGGCTTGAACCAGAAATTGATTCAGCAGGCCGAACCCACGGTAAGTCCCGGCTGTTGCGGGATCGAACGGCAGCCAGGTACGGCGGGCTTCGTCATCCAGCCGAGCGCCATTCAGAGTCTCCTCGTAGGGTGATCGGTCCCACGACGCGTATCCCATCACAGTGCCAGTCGGCCCAACCGCGGAGCGTAACGCGGCAACGACCGTCTCCGCTCCTCCTTCGACCGGACCAATCGCTTTAAGTGAGGCATGCACCATCAAGAGGTCACCGGTTTGGACTCCGAGTTTTTGAAGCGCCTCCGTTATTGCCTTCCGCGTATGCATCGCGATATCTCCTCTAAACTGCAAAACACTATACGGGGTCTGACGCTCAGTGGAACGAAAACTCACGTTAAGGGATTTTGGTCATGAGATTATCAAAAAGGATCTTCACCTAGATCCTTTTAAATTAAAAATGAAGTTTTAAATCAATCTAAAGTATATATGAGTAAACGGCACTGTTGCAAATAGTCGGTGGTGATAAACTTATCATCCCCTTTTGCTGATGGAGCTGCACATGAACCCATTCAA
>NZ_JAPCJD010000131.1:0-5697 GCF_027707845.1 Aeromonas sp. QDB14
TTGGAGACAGCCAGTTTACCAGCACCCTGTCTGTCAACTTCCACTTCCCCAAGATCCCGCGAAGAACCTTTTTTCATGTCGCCAAGCCTGCCTCAGGCCACCGGCGTGAAGCGGCTCACCACCTGTCCCTGATGTTCAATCCACTCCATGAACATGGCGACGGGGCGGGCATAGACCTGACCATCCTGTTCGGATTGATAGATCACCAGCTGCTCCTGGGTTTCGGTGTGCAAGGCCAGGGCCAGAACCTGGTAATAGCCCCCCTTGAAATGGCGGTAGCGACCGGTGGCGGGTGCCTGCATGAGTGAACCTCGAGAGCGGGAAGATGAGCCCCCGTGCCTGCGTGCTCCCCTGGCAGACCGACGGGTCGGGGCCTTTTTTACCCCAGCCAATCGTGCCAGATGGGGGAGATATTTCAATACACTCATGTTGCTTTATGAAGCTACCCCTCATCTTTCACTGATCTACCAAAGAGAGGCAAACGATCATGCTAAATTTAACATTTCAACAACCCTGTTTCAGGGGTAAATATCAGGGATTTATTCCATAAATTAGATTGTTCTAGCATTCAATTCTGTGAAGAATAGGGGCAGAGAAATTTGATACTAAAAACAGCTTTTCTGCCAACGCGCCCCACGGGGAAGGAATCACGCTCACCATGTTCACTATCGACAAGTCGCACAAGCTCGACGATGTCTGCTATGACATCCGCGGCCCGGTGCACAAAGAAGCTCGCCGTCTCGAAGACGAAGGTCACCGCATCATCAAGCTCAACATCGGCAATCCGGCCCCGTTTGGCTTCGAAGCACCGGAGGAGATCATCAAGGATGTGATCCTCAACATGCCCCAGAGCCAGGGCTACTGCGACTCCAAGGGGCTGTTCTCGGCCCGCAAGGCGGTGATGCAGTACTACCAACAAAAAGGGATGCGCAAGGTCGACATCGACGACATCTACATCGGCAACGGTGCGAGCGAGCTCATCGTGATGGCGATGCAGGCGCTGCTCAACAACGGCGACGAGATGCTGGTGCCCTCCCCCGACTACCCGCTCTGGACCGCGGCCGTCACCCTCTCCGGCGGCCATGCGGTGCACTACCGCTGTGACGAAGGGGCTGACTGGTATCCGGATCTCGACGACATCCGCGCCCGCATCACCCCGCGCACCCGCGGCCTGGTGCTGATCAACCCCAACAACCCGACCGGCGCCGTCTACGGCAGCGAATTTTTGCTTGAAGTGATCGAGATCGCCCGTCAGCACAACCTCATCATCTTCGCCGACGAAATTTACGACAAGATCCTCTACGACGACATCTCCCACACCAGCGTCTGCACCCTGTGCGACGACGTCATGGTGGTGACCTTCAACGGCCTCTCCAAGGCCTACCGCGCCTGCGGCTTCCGCCAGGGCTGGATGGTCATCACCGGTCCCAAGGGTCGTGCCAAGGGCTACATCGAGGGACTGGAGATGCTGGCCTCCATGCGGCTGTGTGCCAACGTGCCCATGCAGCACGCCATCCAGACCGCCCTTGGGGGCTACCAGAGCATCAACGAGCTGATCCTGCCGGGGGGCCGCCTGCGTCGCCAGCGGGACAAAGCCTGGGAGCTTTTGAACGAGATCCCCGGGGTCTCCTGCGTCAAGCCCAAGGGGGCGCTCTACATGTTCCCGCGCCTCGACCCCAAGGTGTATGACATCCGCGATGACCAGAAGATGGTGTTCGACCTGCTGCAGCAGGAGAAGCTCTTGCTGGTGCAGGGCACCGGCTTCAACTGGCCGGCGCCGGATCACTTCCGCCTGGTGTTCCTGCCCCGGGAAGAGGAGCTGGAAGAGGCCATCGGTCGCCTCGCCCGCTTCCTCAAGGGCTACAAGCAGTAAGCAAGGCTCATGAAAAAGGCTCCTTCGGGAGCCTTTTTGTTGTCTGTCGTTTTCTATTCGCGCCATCAGCCGTGGAGCAGGGCCCCGGCCACCAGCACCGCCATGGTGATGAGGGCCACCCCGATGATGAAGGGCAGCACCCAGCGCACGAAGCGATCGTAGGGGATCCTGGCGAGCGCCAGCCCCGCCACCAGGTGAGCGGCGGTGGGGGCGAACAGGTTGATCCAGCCGGAGGCGGACTGATAGGCGGTGATCACCAGATCCCGCGAGATGCCGGAGAAGTCCGCCAGCGGCCCCATCAACGGCATGGAGACGGTCGCGAGCCCCGAGGTGGAGGGAATGAAGAAGCTCAGGATGATGTGCACCAGATAGGCCATCAGGATGAAGACCGACGACGACAGCCCGCTCACCAGTCCCTCGGCCCAGTGCAGTATGGTGTCGATGATGACGCCGTGCTCCATCACCACATAGATGCCGCGCGCCACCGCTACCACCAGGGCAACCCCGATGAGATCCCGCGCCCCGTTCAGGAAGGTCGCCACGTAGTTGGACTCCGGCATCCGGTTGATGAGGGCAATCAGGATGGAGGCGCTGAAGAAGAGGGTAGATAGCTCGTCGAACCACCAGCCCAGGGTGGGCAGCAGATCGATGCCCAGATCCGACCAGGGCACCACCGCATAGATCATCAGCAGGAAGGTGCCGAAGAAGACCAGCATGGTGAGCTTCTGCTTGCCGCTGAAGGCGAGGTTGCCGCTCTTCATCTGGGAGAACTCGTCGTCATAGACGATATCGGCCAGCACGGAGCGGGACTTGTCCTGCTGCACCTGCCTGGCGTAGCGCATCACGAACCAGGAGGCGAAGATCACCAGCAGCAGCCACTGGATGACCCGCAGGCCAATCCCCTCACCGATGGGGATACCCGCAAAGCCGGAGGCGATGCCGGTGGCAAACGGATTGACGGTGGAGGCGAGCACCCCGACCCCGGAGCCGAGCAGGATGATCCCCGCTGCCACCATGCGATCGAAGCCCGCCGCCATCATCACCGGCACGATGAGTGCCCAGAAGGCCACCGTCTCCTCCGCCATGCCGAAGGTGGAGCCGCCAAGAGCAAACAGGGCGATCAGCACCGGGATGAGCAGCCGCTCGCGCCCGGCGAAGGTGCGCACTATGGCCCCGACCCCGGCATCGAGCGCCCCGCTTTGCATGGTCACCGCCAGAAAGCCGCCGATGATGAGCACGAACAGTGCCACGTCCGCCGCCTTGTGAAAGCCCTGGATGGGCGCCTTGAGCACATCGAATACCCCCTGGGGTTGGGAGGGGAGCTCGGTGTAACTGCCGGGTACCGGCAGCAGTCGCTCGTCACCGCTGTAGTCGGCCACGGCCGCCGCGGCCACCGGCTGCTGGGTCTTGGCCGTCATATAGTTGTATTTGCCCGCTGGTAGCACCCAGGTGAGGGCCGCCATCAGGGCGATGATGATGAAAAGCAGGGTATAAACCGTGGGGAGCTGGCGCTTCTTGGGCGCCTCATGGGTTGTGGTCATGACTTTCGTACCTCGGCGGTGCCGTCTGTGATCCGGACAGCGCAAGCCTAGCGGGTTTGTTCGGGGAAAAAGGTGATCGCGGATAATAAACCTGAGGCAACAGGTTGAGTCTGCTGCAAAAAAAACAGGGCCCCGCAGGGCCCTGTCTGTGCTGACGACCGACTTACAGCTCGACCACGTCGAATTGCACGTCCGGATTCACGTCCGCATCGTAGTCCACCTCGTCCAGGCCGAAACCGAACAGGCGCAGGAACTCCTGCTTGTAGCCGGTGTAGTCGGTCAGTTCACTGAGGTTCTCGGTGGTGATGGAGGGCCAGAGATCACGGCAGGTCTGCTGCACGTCTTCACGCAGTTCCCAGTCATCCATGCGGATGCGGGCCTGCTCGTCCAGCGCCATGTCGGCGCCGTACAGGCGGGTGCGCATCATGCGGTCCACCTGCTCCATGCAGCCCTCATGAATGCCCTTCTCCTTCATGATCTTGAAGGCCATGGAGATGTAGAGCGGCATCACGGGAATGGCAGAGGAGGCCTGGGTCACCACGGATTTGAGCACGGCCACGTGGGCGGTCCCCCCCTTGGCAGCCAGATCGCCACGGATGGCGGTGGCGGCGCGGTCCAGATCTTCCTTGGCGCGCCCCAGGGTGCCATGCCAGTAGATGGGCCAGGTCAGGTCGGTACCGATGTAGGAGTAGGCCACGGACTTGGCGCCGTCAGCCAGCACACCCGCATCGCGCAGAGCCGCCATCCACAGCTCCCAGTCCTGGCCGCCCATGACGGTGATGGTGCTCTGGATCTCTTCCTCATTCGCCGGCTCGACGGTGGCGGTGATGATCTGATCCTTGTTGGTGTCGATGGCGGTGGAGGTGTAGACCTCGCCGATGGGTTTGAGGGCGGAGCGCACCACTTCGCCGGTGTCCGGCAGCTTGCGCACCGGAGAGGCCAGGGAGTAGACCACCAGATCGATTTGACCCAGATCCTGCTTGATGAGCTCGATCACCTTGGCACGGCACTCGTGGGAGAAGGCATCGCCATTGATGCTCTTGGCGTAGAGGCCGACCTCTTTGGCGGCCTTGTCGAAGGCGGCGGAGTTGTACCAGCCGGCGGAGCCCGTCTTGGTCTCGGAGCTCGGCTTTTCGAAGAAGACACCGATGGTGGCAGCTCCGCTGCCGAAGGCTGCGGCAATGCGGGAGGCCAGACCATAGCCGGTGGAAGCGCCGATCACCAGCACCTTCTTGGGGCCATTCTCGATGGCGCCCTTGGCTTGGGTGTAAGCGATCTGGCGACGAACATTGGCTTCACAACCGACCGGGTGGGTGGTGGTGCAGATAAAGCCGCGAACCTTGGGTTTGATGATCATGTGTTGTCTCTTATCCGTTTGATGGATGAAATCGGGGCATAAGATACCTCATTGCGGCCCGTTATGGTGCTCTGATGTGTTGAACTACGGGGAAACAGGCAGGGATCCGTCGCTTTATGCCGCCATGGCACACCCATTGCGCAGGAGATCTCCCCGCCATGGACCAGAGAGAGGCAACGTGAGGACCGGAATGTCACACCCGGAACGAGGCCGTTGTCTGACCTTGCGCCATGTACTAGTGTGCAAGGAAGAGGATTCAAGGAGGAGTCTATGTCACGCATGCTGGTCATCTCTCTCGCCTGCCTGGGGCTTGCCACCGTCCCCGTTGTCCAGGCGGCTGTCTATCAATGCGCCCGCGATGGGCAGATCACCTTCAGCGACATCCCCTGCAGCAGCGACGCCAAACCCATGGCACTCAATGTCTATACCCCCTCCCCCGAGGCGGTGGAGCAGGCGGCCAACCAGACCCGGGAGATAGAGCAGAGCCTGGCGAACGGCCAGAAACAACGCCAGGCCGAGGCGCTGCGCACCGAGATCGAGGCCAAAAAGCAGAAGATGAACAACGAGATGACCCAGATCACGGAGAACAAGGCAAGATCCCGCAATGTCTCGGCAGAGATGCAGTCGGTCACTACCCGATATCAGAAAGAGATTGAGTCCCTGAACCAGAAACTCTCTACCTTGCAGGCAAAATAAACACTCCCTGTTTCGGGACAGGAAATATACCGAAGCGGCAATGTCGTCACGGGTTCACACATGCCGCATATCCAAAAACTCACACCCTTGGCCGTTTATTTCTCACACCAGAGAGTCAGATAGCGGCTATTTCCAGATCCCCGCCTCCACCTATTTCGGGAATTCAGATAATAAGTGCGACACTCATGGATGAATGGCGAGAGGTGGCCAACTGCTGATTGGTGGTACCC
>NZ_JAPCJD010000132.1:0-5388 GCF_027707845.1 Aeromonas sp. QDB14
GCATATGGATTTAGGGACTCAGAATACTTTTTTCTGAAAATCAAGGCGGCCTTCCCCGGAAAGCCGCGATGAACCAATTTCAAGGGGTGGCTGTTTATTTTTTCCTCAATAGTGGTGACCGGGGGAAAACGACCTCGCAATGGCAGCCTGCACCCTGAGCCTGCTCGGCAGCAAGACATGGTCGCGGAGGGCCATCACCAGAGAGTGAGGAGGCGCTTGCGGCCACTCGCGAGCGCCTCTTCGGCTATTTTTCCAGCCACACAAGGGAGGCCATGCGACCCGTCTGTCCATCGCGGCGATAGGAGTAGAAGCGCTCGCTGTCGTTGAAGGTGCAGTATTCGCCGCCATAGATGGCGGTGACACCGGCGCGGGCGAGGCGCAGTCGGGCCAGCTGGTAGATATCCGCCAGCCATTTCCCTTCGTTGAGGGATGGCACGAATGCAGTCGCCGCTTCCGCCTGCTCCGTCATGAAGGCCTCACGCACTTCGCCACCCACTTCGAACGCGGCGGGACCGATGGCCGGGCCCAGCCAGGCCAGGATCTCGCCAGGCTCGCAGCCCATGGCGGCGATGCTTGCCTCCAATACGCCCCCCTTCAGTCCGCGCCAACCGGCATGGGCCGCCGCCACTACGGTGCCTGCCCGATCGCAGAACAGCACCGGCAGGCAGTCGGCAGTCATCACGATGCAGGCCTGCCCCGCCTCATGAGCACAGGCGGCATCGGCATCCGGTACGCGCTCATAACGGTCGCTCACCGGATGGACGGCGATGCCATGTACCTGGTTGAGCCAGTTGAGAGTGCCGGGGATCCCCGCCACCTGCTGCAGCCGGGCGCGGTTGGCCTCGACCCTGGCCGGTTCATCGCCCACATGGGCCCCGAGGTTCAGGCCGGCAAAGACCCCTTCGCTGATGCCGCCGTCCCGGGTGGTCGAGAGAGCCCTGACATTGCCCGGCGCGGGCCAGTCGGGTGCGATCCAGTTCATCTGTGGCTCCTTTCGTTCATATGAAAACGGGGCCCCTTGGCTGCAACCAGTCAAGGGGCCCCGCGTCAGATCATGGAGGGCAGATTACGGCAGGAATCGTCGCAAGGCCGCCCCCGGGATCAGTTCCAGACCAGATCGTCCGGATTGGCCAGGGTATCCGCCCGCAGCACTTCCATCAGCGCCACCATGTCCTGCGGCGTGGGGGAGTGCCACTCCATCACTTCACCCGTGATGGGGTGCGCCAGCTTCAGCATGGTGGCGTGCAGCGCCTGACGGTGGAAAGCGCGCAGGGCCTCGGTCAGTTCGGGGGTGGCGTTGCGCAGCAGACGCAGACGACCGCCGTAGGCGGGATCCCCCACCAGCGGATGCTTGATGTGGGCCATGTGGACACGGATCTGGTGGGTACGGCCGGTCTCCAGCCGCAACCGCAGACGGGTGTGACCACGGAACTTCTCGTGCACCCGGTAGTGGGTGACGGACTCGCGCCCGTTGGGCACTACGGCCATGTGGGTCCGCTGGGTCGGGTGACGACCGATGGGGGCATCGACGGTGCCGCCGGCGGTCATGTGACCGATGGCAATCGCCTCGTACTCACGGGTGATCTGGCGTGCCTGCAGGGCTTCCACCAGGTGGGTCTGGGCGGGAATGGTCTTGGCCACCACCATCAGCCCCGTGGTGTCTTTGTCCAGACGGTGCACGATACCGGCGCGGGGGACCTCGGCGATGCCGGGGTAGCGGTGCAGCAGGGCATTGAGCACGGTGCCGTCCGGCGTACCGGCGCCCGGGTGAACCACCAGGCCGGCCGGCTTGTCGATCACCAGGATGTGTTCATCTTCATAGACGATGTTCAGCTCGATGTTCTGGGCATCCCAGCGGGTGTCGTCTGCCAGTTCCACATTCACATGTACCTGCTGCCCGGCCACCACTTTCTCGCGCGGGGTATTGGCAACCTGACCGTCCAGGGTCACTCTGTCCTGTAAAATCCACTCCTTGATGCGGGTCCGGGAGTAGTCGGGAAACAATTCGGCCAGGGCCTGGTCGAGTCGTTGCCCGAATTGGTGATCCTGAAATTCGCCTGTCAGTTCAATATGCTGGCTCATGTATGGTCTCTTGAGCGGGGGTATCAATTCGAAATAATCCGGGTATTCTAGCTTTTCTTTTAGCCAAGCATAACGGATACTTTGCCAATTTCGTGGAAATGGACCGGATGTTGTTGATGGGAAAGAAGTCTCACCTGCTGATGTCGCTCGCCTTGGTCGCTACTCTGATCACTGGCTGTTCCAGCACCAAACCCAAGGTTCCCGACGAACCGCCGGAAGTTCTGTACCAGAAAGCCCGCATCAAACTGGATACCGGCAACTACCTCAATGCCATCGAACTGCTGGAAGCGCTGGACTCTCGTTACCCGTTCGGTGCCTACTCCAACCAGGTTCAGCTCGATCTCATCTATGCCTACTACAAGCAGGATGATACCGCCCAGGCGATCGCCAACATCGACCGTTTTATCCGCCTGAACCCGGCGCACAAGAACATCGATTACGTCTTCTATATGCGCGGCCTGACCAACATGGCGGCGGATTACAACTTCTTCCAGGATTTCCTCGGCATCAATCGGGATGACAAGGACCCCTCCTACGCCCGTCAGGCCTTCCAGGACTTCAAGACCCTGCTGCAGAACTACCCCAACAGCAGCTATGCAGCAGATGCCCGTGCCCGCATGATCGGCCTGAAGAACCGTCTTGCCCGCTATGACCTGGGGGTAGCCGAGTACTACGTCAAGCGTGACGCCCTGATCGCCGCCGCCAACCGCGCCAAGCTGATCGTCGAGACCTATCCCGACACGGTGGAAACCGAGAAGGCACTGGAAATCATGGTCAACGCCTATGACACCCTGAAGATGCCGACCCTGGCCCAGCATGCCCGCGAAGTGCTTGCCAAGAACTACCCGGACAACCGTCTCGGTCGCGGCTGAGTAGCGAACGAACAATGAAAAACCGGAGCCACTGGCTCCGGTTTTTTTATGGCCGACGGCGGCACTCCGGGGTCACTGGTGCTTACCCTGCTGCTTGGCCCGCATGATGTTGATGATCTCGATGTCGGTATCCAGCATCCCCTCCCTGGAGAGGCGACCCAGGTTGGCGATGGTCTGGTCCACATCGTCCGAGACGATCCCCTCGCTCTGGGGCACGCGCAGGTTGTTGATGGCCATCAGCGAGGATTTCACCGCCGCCGAGGTGGAGGTGGAGACCTTCATGGAGCAGGCGCTGCCGGCGCCGTCGCAGATGATGCCGGAAACATCCCCAATCATGTTGTTGATGCAGTGGCTGATCTGCTCGAACTGGCCCCCCAGCAGCCAGGTGATGGCGGCCCCCGATCCCATGGCGGCGGTACTGGCGGCACACAGGGCGGAGAGCTTGTTCTGGTAGGCCTTGATGTAGATGGCCACCAGGTGGCTCATCACCAGGGCACGGGCCAGCTGCTCGTCATCGGCCTTGAGGAAGCGGGCGGCGGCGACCACCGGCATGGTGGCGGCAATGCCTTGGTTGCCGGAACCGGAGTTGGACATGGCGGGCAGCATGGCGCCATCCATCCGCGCATCGGAGGCGGCAGACGACAGGCGCATGGCCAGGGTCATCAGATCGTCGGAAAGCAGCTTGCGTTCCACCTGGTCGGTGAGGATCTTGCCGATACGCAGGCCATAGCCCTGCAGCCCTTCGTCCGCCAGCGCCTGGTTCATGGTGGCCGCCTCGCGGATGAAGTCGATCTCGGCCGGCGGCACCTCCAGGGCAAAGGCCACGATCTCCTTCAGGGTCATGGCGGGCTTGTCGGCCTTGGCTGGCTGGATCTGCACTCCGGGGGCGCTGTCCTGCACCATCAACACCTCGCCATCCTTCTCCATCAGCACGATGCGGGTGTGGTCGGTACAGATCACCACCCGGGCGCTGTGCCCCTCCACTTCGGCCAGCACCTCGGCGTAGAGCACGTCGGGCACATCCTTCACATCCACCTCTATGGTGGGCAGCAGCCCCTTGGCCGCCTCGACCTGATCCGGCGTGAGGCTCTTGAGCACCTCCAGCCCGGCATCCGGGTTGCCACCGGTGATGCCGACGGCGGCGGCCACCGGCAGGCCGATCATGCCGGTGCCGGGCACGCCGACCCCCATGCCGTTCTTGAACAGATTGCCGCTGACCCAGACGCGGGTGCGGGTCGGTACCTGGCCCAGCAGCTTGCGGCAGTTGGCCGCCGCCAAGGCGACCGACATGGGCTCGGTGCAGCCGAGGGCCGGCACCACTTCACGCTTGAGCAGGGTAATAAAGTCGGTCCATTGTGCGTTCATTGCGATGTGTCTCATGTTCATGACGCCCGCGTGCGGGCTCGTCATTGTTGTTCGGCCAGTTCCGCCTTGTGATTGCGGATATGCAGGTAAACGGTATGGCGGGAGATGCCGAGCAGCTCGGCCACCAGTTGGGCGGCATCCTTGATCTCGAAGATGCCCATGTCGTAGAGCCGGTGCACGATCGCCTTGTTGCGCACGCTGCTGCCCAGCCCGGGATCCCTGTCCACCTTGGCGATCACCTGCGCCACCAGATCATCCACCGAGCTGGCGAAGGTCTCGGTGCCGTGGGCTGGGGGCACTGCGGGCGGGGCAAAGGTGTCGAGCAGGCTGCCAAGGGACGTGTCCAGGCTGAAATTCACGCACAGCATACCGATGGGTTTGCCCTCGCGGTTGCTGATGGTGATGGACGAAGACTTCAGCAGGGTGCCCTCCCGGGTGCGGGAGAAATAGCTGCTCCACTGGCTGCCGGCGGCACTGTGCAACTTGTCGAGCGCAAAATCGGTGACCGGCGCTCCCTCCTGGCGGCCGGTGATGTGGCCGTTGGCAATCTTGATGACGGAGGCGTGCAGACTGTCAAAGGCGTGCAGCACCACCTCGCAGCCCGGGCCAAACAGGGCGGACAGCGCCGCCACCGCAGGCTCGAAGCTGGCGATCAGATGGCGCTCTTCATCGGTCAGTGTGCTGGCGTCGCGCAAGGGAGCTACCTCGGTCATGGGGTCATCCGGTCAACGTTGGGTAAGGATATTCAAAGCGGACTCAAATAAAATTGAGCAAATCCGCTTTTTGCGCGGGCATTATGCCCGACTGGTGAGACAACACCACAAAATGTGAGCAAAATCACGACTGAAATGAAAAAAAGGCCCCATGAGAGGCCTTCAAGGTGGTTTTTTGGTGCTTTTGCTCAACTTTAATTGAGCCAGGGCTCGTCAGTCAGTCCGGACAGGCAGGCACCACCGCCTGTCTGTTCCCTGCCACGGTCATCCACTCTGGTCATAAAAAAGGTTCATCGCGGCTTTCCGGGGAAGGCCGCCTTGATTTTCAGAAAAAAGTATTCTGAGTCCCTAAATCC
>NZ_JAPCJD010000133.1:0-5356 GCF_027707845.1 Aeromonas sp. QDB14
CCATGATCTCGCACCTCAGTAACTGTACGTAAGATCAGTATAGCTCGTGGTGACTGCTAATCATGGGTAATCAGGTAGACGAAAGGCAGCAAGCCAGATGCCACCAGGCGCTCGCGGGTCACCTCTGGCAATTCGGCAAAAGAGCTGACGCCATCTTCATCGCGATCGGCTTTTATCTCGGCCACCAGTTGCAGGTGATAGGCAAGTACCAAGGGGTGCAGCGGGCTAAGGCGGTGCCACTCATCCTGGCGGCACAGACCGATGCGCATCAACTGTTTGTGCTCGAGCGCCAACACCGCATTGGTCGGTATCTCGCTTAATGCCGCTTCGTAGGCATCCAGCACCCGCTGCACCAGGGCGCAATAGCTGTCACCCCAGGCCACCAGGCTCGGCAAGGTTTTATGGTGTTGCAGATAGTCAAACAGGGCGGCATAAGCGCCATGTAAATCAGGGAACCTGACACTAATCGCCGCAAGTGGCATTGGATCGGCAGTCAGACCGATATACAAGGCCCGCTCATCAACCATCCGTGCTTCGAGGTTCAGCAGCTGCTGGCGGATCCCGACCACACCACTTTCGCTGTTATCGAAAATGATCTTGCCTTTGGCCCGCAGATACTCGGCATTACGGTCATCTCTGAGCAGCTTGGCGAAGCGATCCCGGTCAAACAGCAGCGGAACGCAAATACTCTCATCGGCGGCCGGGCCTTCAATATTGATGGGCAAGCGACGCTCGCCATTGACCAGCTCAAACTGGATCTGTTCGCTCTGCTCGGCCAGCGTATCAAAGTTCACCCAGCCACAGGCGCTGCAGTCCACTTCGCCCTCATCGTCAACCAGATGCATGATGGCGTCTTGCTCTGGGTTGACCTTGAACTTGTTCTCTTCCAGCAGCAGGGTCAGCCACTTCTTGCCCGCATCAACTCGGAAGCAGTGCAGCAACTCATCGAAATAGAAATCTCCCTGCTCTACCACTAGACAGCGGAACTTGTACTCTTCGGAGCGGTTATCGCGTTTAAGCTCAAGGCTAAAAAAGGTGGGTTCTCCCGTGACGGGCAAGGTCACCGTCGCCCAGCAGCGTTTACCACCGACACGGCTGACAGAATAAGTGACCGAATTTTTGAGCGGCCCATTGTGCATCAGTTTGAACTGGCTCTCGTCCAGATCATTACCGATGAAGGTAAAAGAGAGGTTGAGGGTTTTCTCCCCCGGCGGGAGCTGGATCAGCAGGCTCAGGTCGCGTTGTCCCGCCTTGCTCTGGCTTTTGGCTCTTTGTTGCAGTGAACCACTGTCAACGGCCACCTCTTCCAATAGCAACTTTTGCGCTTTGTTGGCTTCAATCTCTTTGAGGTAGGCCTCGAATTCCAGGTCACGCCAGCTCTCATCCTGGAAATGCAGGCGGATAAACTTGGCGCTGAACTCTTTCAGGACACTCTCGAGCTGATCGAGATCATAATGCTCAACCGCATCTTCAATCTCGCGTCGCAGCTTGCGGTTGGCTTGGAGCCGCTTGCTGATCTGAGCCTTCTTGCCGCTCCAGTTCAAAATGACCGGGTCATTGAATAGCTGAAGCTCATCAAATTCCAGAACACCATCTTGATCCAGTGCACTGAACAGAGGAGCAAAACCAAATACGGTCGCCCCCTCTTCAGTGATGAGGGACAGTTGCTCTTCAAGCAGGCAGGCTGACAGCTCCTTGTTACTGCTGCCAACATCAATCAGTGCGCCAAGCTGCTGCGAGAGACTATCCGGATGCCAGACCGCACCGGGCGCCCCCAAATCAAGCGCACTGTTGATCAGAGTATCCAGCATGCTGTTGTGGATAATGAGCAGGGCTGCTTTTTCAAATTCTGCACTGCGCCCTGCTACCAGATCACGTAAACGGGAGATGTAGTTTTCGGTAAATCCCGGAGCCTCACCATGCAACACAGGTAAAACCCGCACGCCATTGCACTCTATGTATGGCAGGTCAATGCCATCGGCCGTAGCCAGCGTATTTGTGGCAGCAAAGGTCACCAGTGACTGATAGAGCACCAGACCGTTTTCTGCGCTGGGGGATTTGAACTGGTAACGAGAGCCCGGTTCAATGTCGGCACTGACCCACTCGATAAAACGTTCGGCCAGAAAATGTTCAAAGGGTCTTGCGGACATATACGGCGTCTCCACTATCACTCATTCGTTCTACATTGCCCATGCGCTCATAGAAGCTGACCAGTTGCTGCAATGACTGGTTATCAAGATAAAAACCGCGCAGCTCGAAGCCTTTACGCAGATCGTGCAGGCGCAGCTTGTCGGCCTTGCCGATGGTGAGATTGGTCAACAGCAACAGCTGATCCTGATTCAGTACCAGGGTGCGGCCAGCGGCCCCCCGGGCCTGAATAAAATCACTGAGCAGCTTCTCTTCCAGCTCTTTGACATATTTCTTGTTCACGCCGCCACGTGAGGTATTGGCATCACGGAATTGCTCCAGAGCCAACTCTTTAAGCTGCTCAAAGGCTTCTGCCACGCTGTTTGTGAGAGGTCGTACAGACTGCAATTTACGGATTTCTCTAAAGGCCTGCAGATAGTTGTTCAAATCTTCCAGCAACTGAGTCTGGTCAGCATATTGCGTGGCATCGTGATAAACCTGCCAAAGCGGTCTTTTTTTGGCATCCCCTGGCAACTGGAGCACGTCAAGGGCGGAAAGCAGCGGGAAAACCCGCTCGCTGGCAGCAGCCAGCAGCTTGTAGCCAGAACGTTTTACCGAAGTACGTTCAGAGCTGGCCTTTTCCGAATCGAGGATAAAGTAGAGGGGCTTGCTTTGGGGCTCATGTTGCCAGTCGGTCACATTCAGTGCCAACTGAGCACAGTAAGCAAAGGCATACAGCTTAAGTGTGCCGGGCAAGGCTTGTAGCAAGTACTGGGGATGCGCAGCCAAAAAGCGAATATCTTCACGAAATACGGCATTCAAAAAAGGCAGATAAGGTTGCTCATCCTCATTTTTTACCAAGCTGCCACTTTGCAGCTTGCCTTGCAGAACTGACAACAGTTCTTGCTCGACAAAGTTGAGCTTGTCATCGAGCGCATCTTCAAGGAAGAAATCCCCCAACAAGCCTGCAAACAATTTGCACAATCGCGTATCTGGTGCGCTGAGATCGGCTTGTCCACTCTTCTTCCCTTTGGCCTTGAACAAGAGGAATAGCGGTGAAATGTGAAAGAGTGAGTCATTTGAAAAATAGGCTCTCTCAAGTACCTGCCAAAAATCAGGATCGTCGAGCTTATCTACAAACCGGGCTTTGCACTCCTCCTTAAATTGCTCGAATTCATAGGCAGTCACCTGCTTGCGCAAGGAAAGCCCGAGCACGACACCGGTCACGGTATCCCAGTCAAACTCATTGCCTTTGTTGCGAATGGGCCAGTAGTTGGTGAGTTTGTTTTTATCAACCGGAGCTAATCCGACAGGAATTGGATACAGAGACATGACTATCTGGTTCCTTCTACAGTGATCATGCCGTCATCCAAACCAAGACGGTAATGCTGGTCACCTTCGTAATAGTGAAGAACAGGGCTCTTTTTAGCGACAGCGCGAATTTGCTCAACCATCTCATCGAGCAACACGATGGCATTCTTGTCGTACTTGTTTGGCCGATAGCCATTGTTGAGCTTGCAGATCAGCTCAAACAGATTGAGGTTGATTGCCATCGGTGCCAAGGGCTGCTCATCAACTTTCAGATAAGCGCTGAAATGATCGTGTTTCTCGACATGCTGACGCTGAATTGCGCTGTAGTCAGCTTTAAGCTCGACAGGTGCCGCGACATGACACTGGCCAAATTGACCCAGAGAAAGCTCACGCTTTGACAACTCAGGAGCATTGCGGTTGGCATAGACAAAAATGGCCGGGATCAGCGCTTTCACATAGAAATTGCGCAAGGCCAGCTGGCTTCCACCCTCCCCAAGATACTGACTATGCTGCAGCCAGACAGTGGCATAGTGTTCAAGTACCTGCTCTTCAAAATCGACTTTGAATTGGTGATGGTAGTTATTGCCAAGTTCACAGTCCTTAAGCAGATAAAAAAGGCGCAGAAGGGATGCGGCTTGACCCGCTTTATCACGAGGCTCGTTGAATATGAGCCCCAGTTTTGCCAGCCCGTCCATAAAGGCATCCAGCGCCTCATCCGGTAGATTCAGCTCATAACGCAGCACAAACTGGTCTACCGCTTGGGTATGAATCAAGGCAGGATCAAAGTCAGCAAGACGCAGGCTTAGCTCGCTGTCTTTAGCCAGAAACATGTTGTCAAAGAGATAATGCTCCCCGGCCAGAAGCTGATGGAGCAGATCCAGCAAGGCGCGAGTCGTAATGAATTGATCCTTGATCAAACGGGTTTTGAACAGAGTGGTAATGATAATCTCTTGCACGTGCTCATTGGCCAACAGCCTGAAATTGGCGATGAGGCGCATGTCGCGTTGACGTTGCTCATCTGCAAGCGCAATAGCATGAAACAGATTGTCATCAGTTGGCTGGGTTAACCGCTTGAGCAGTTGACGCATAAAGCTTGAATAGCTGCCAGCATCATCATTAAAACGAAATTTTGGATAGGACTCGAAATCCAGAAAGTGATACGCCCCTTGCGTTCTCTCACCACTATTCAAAAAACGTTCGATCACGCCACGCAGCGCACTGTGCCGCTCAGCCCCTTCTTTGGCAAAGTTGGCCAGCATACCGATGTTGATACCAACCACCAAGGGTTGAGCCCCATCTCCAGCACGATCAAAGAGTTCATTTAGCGCATCGATTGCTGATTGATGAGGCGAAAAGCTATGGGTTGCATCCAAATGGAAGCGATAGTACTGCTTATAACGCTCATAGCTACGGGAGAGAATTTCAGATTTACCATCACCACTACTGCCACAGAGAAAGACGCAATCCCCCGGCCGCAGCGAGCTCAATACATGCTCAAAGTCGAGTTCAATATCAGGTTTGACGTAGAGATACTCCTTGAGGTCGTCATAGACATCTCTGGGCCTATCTGACGTAGTTTTTACGGAAAACGGAGATGATTTAGCCAAGACCCCGAGGGCCTTTCTGAGGGTAACGGCGCTCACTACGGTTTATGCCCTGCCAATTGAGTAATTAAGGGATAGTAACCGATTAAATCCAACAATGACCAGAATGACCTCCGGTCAAAACAGGGGGTTGGTCACGAAATGGTCACCGTTTGGTCACGGTCACGAACATCAAGCGGGCATTTCAAACTACAGATATGAAAAAAAGCCCAACCTGTTCAACAGGTTGGGCTTTCTATTTAGTGGCGGAGCGGACGGGACTCGAACCCGCGACCCCCGGCGTGACAGGCCGGTATTCTAACCGACTGAACTAC
>NZ_JAPCJD010000134.1:0-5118 GCF_027707845.1 Aeromonas sp. QDB14
CAGGGCGGTGAAGATATCAAAGACCCGTTTTCCGGTAAATCGCAATGCGGCTCCGCTTAAGTGAACAGCATTGCGCTGCTCGGTGGCTATTTTACCGAGCAGCTCAGCTGGCGCTGGATCTTCTGGATCAATCTGCCTCTCGGTGCCATCGCCCTCTGGCTGGTGAACCGCAATCTGGGTCACCTCAATGTGCGTCGCCACAGCCGCTTCGACTGGAAGGGAGCGGCACTGCTCATTACGGTCACCACCCTCACCCTGTTGCTGCTCTCGCCGGAAGCGGCCTTGCCCGCCGTCTGGCTCGCGGCTGCGCTGGGGGTTGCCCTGTTGCTGCTCGTCCTGGCTGAGCGGCGGGCGCACGACCCCATACTGCCAGCCCACCTGGTGCGCCTGCCGGGTTATCTGGTGAGCGTGCTGCTGGCGCTGGCCTCGCAGTTGCTGATGTTTGCCGTGCTGGTCTACCTGCCGTTGCAGATGCAGTGGCAAAAGGGGATGAGCGCCAGTGACAGTGGCGAGATCATGGTGATCTTCATGGTCTGCATCACGGCGGGGGCCTTCGTCGGCGGCAAGCTCATCGGTCGCACCGGTCACTACAAGCGTTTCGTGGTGGTGGGGTTCGCCCTGTCGGCGCTGGCGCTCTGGCAAATCCACTTCGACCTCTGGGCCAGACTGGGACTGGGGTTTGCCGGATTGGGGCTGGGTCTGGTGCTGCCGGCCCTCTCTGTGGTGGTGCAAAATGCCCTGCCACGGGAGGATCGCGGCATCGGCATGTCTCTGTTCAACTTCGGCCGTGAGCTGGGGGGCGCGGTTGGGGTCGCCATCTGCGGCGTGCTGTTCCACTCCGCCCTGCCGGCAGGCAGCAGCCCCAATCTGGCCAGCCTGAGCCCGGCCGAACTGGCACCCAGTTTCAGCGCCACCTATATCGGCATGGCGCTGATCGCCACCGCCGCCCTGCTGGTCACCTTGCTGGCATTGAAGCGCCACGAGCTGGCCAGCAAGCACGTCTGATAGTTGCTATCGGATACAAAGAGGGCTCCCCGCGGGGAGCCCTCTTCATGGGATCAGTCTGGTGCCTTTCCTTCCGTGTCGTGGCCTTGTGCCACTCAGCCCGCTCATCGGGCGTCGGGGCGGGAAGGTGACCTGACAGGCTCGGGTTGCTGGCGCTCGGCCTGGGCATCGAGCTCCTTGCCGAGGAAGTAGTTCAGGAAGGTGCGGATGACCGCGATGATGGCGAGGCGCACCAGCTCCTCCTTGCTCGGTGCCACTGTGGTGGCCAGGATGTCGGCGGCGAGCTGGAACTCCAGCGCCAGGATAAGCCAGCTGCCGAAACAGAGCCGGATACGGGGAAAGCCGGGCTCGTGATCCCGTACCCGCGCCGCCAGCCAGAGGGTCTTGCCAAGGCCGATGACCACGCAGGCGATGGAGATGATCTCCAGCAGCAGCTGGAACAGCTCCACCCCGTGCATCATGCCCTCTTTCAGGCTCGCTATCTCGAACACTCGGGTTACCTCCCTGATTCAAAAGAGACACTTTTAACACGGCTTGGGGGCCGGTTCCAACTCAGAGTCTTCTGAGCATCATGGCTATCTGGTCGATGAGCTGACGAGCGGCAGGGCTGATGGCCGCCAGTTGGAAGTAGCCATGGATGACGCCATGCTGCCGCTGGCAAGTGGCATCGACGCCAGCCTGCACCAGCTTGCCATACAGGGCTTCCCCTTCGTCGCGCAGCGGATCATATTCCGCCGTGACGATATGGGTCGGCGGTAATCCTGACAGGGCGGGATGGTGGAGCGGGCTGGCTTCGGGATGGCTGGGGGGCAGGCTGCCCAGGTAGGCGTGAAAACCGCTTGCGAGCATGTCCCGGGTGATGAGGTAGTCGTCACCGAGATCGCGGTAGCTTTGGCTCTCGCAGAGGGCATCCAGCATGGGATAGAGAAGCAGCAGGGCCTTGGGCAAGGGGGCGTTGGCAGCCTTGAGCCGCAAGGTGGTGATCAGGGCGAGATGACCCCCTGCGCTGTCGCCAGCAATGGCGAGACGTGCCGGATCCCCATGCCATTTCTCCACCTCGGCCATGATGGCCCGTGTGGCGGCCAGCGCATCGTCGTGAGCCGCAGGATAGGTGTGTTCCGGGGCGAGGCGGGTGTGTACGGCGAAGATCAGGGCTCTGGCCCGGTTGCACAGCATCCGCATCTGGCGATCGTGGGTCTCGAAATCCCCGCTGACAAAACAGCCGCCGTGAAAATAGATCAGCACCGGATACGCGGGGTTCGGTTTGTCTGCGGGCCGATAGCAGCGGATGGCGTGGTGATCGGCCTGCCATTCCTCGATGGCGCCCACCTCTTCCCGCTCACCGCCCAACAGGGCAGAGGCTAGGTAGCCGTCACGGCGCGCCTGCCAGCTCAGCTGGCTCGCCTTGGGACGACCTGCGGCGATGAAGTCTGCCACCATGGCTGCGATGGCCGGTTCGAGTTGTTTTTCCATAAGACACCAATGACTGTATATAAAAACAGTCATTGTGCGCTTTTGGCCCGTGAGCGCAACCGGCGTTAGCTGAGGCAGCTCACAAAATCAGGCTTCAATCAGCACGAATTCAATCACATAGAGGGGCGGCAGTGCGGGGTAGATATCGCGGATCACATCTTTAAGCTCGGGGAGGGTCATGTTCTCCTGACGGGCGTGCTCGTCGCTCAGCGCCTCGAAGGCGACCGCCTTGACCGAGATGACCTCAATGGTGCCAAAAGGCTGGTGTTCCGGGTTGGTGAACAGGGCCAGACGCTGGCCGGGCTGCCAGTTTGCCTCGCTCTCGTCGCGGATGGTGATGGTCTTTCGGCCAGCCTGGATGTCGGCGACAAAGCGGCTGAAGAAGGTGAATGCCGGGTAGGCCGGGGTGTGCTGGGTCATGTCGTCTCCGAAGGGCAAGGAGTGAGAGGGCGGCTCAGGCCGCGGCGGGCCCATTTTAGGAGGGGCGGGGGGAGCGTGCAGCACTTTTTACCCCGACATGTGAAGGGCGACCGACTGCGTTCACTGCTCGGTAAAATGGCCGCAACTGAACCTGGATGTGAGATGATGCGGCCTCCTCTTTCTTGATATGTAACAAATCAGGGGGACGGGCTCTGTGGTCTGATGGCGTCCGGGGCCGGCCGTGGTTGACGTTGAACAAAAGGAGCAAGTGTGAATTCCGAGTTGATCTGGGTGCTCAGCATGCTGGTGGGTGCCATTCTCCTGTTTATTACCAACAAGGTCCGCATGGACGTGGTCGCCTTGTTGATCATCATCCTGTTCGTGTTGAGCGGCACCCTGACCCTGCCGCAGGCGCTGGCAGGATTCAGCGATCCCAACGTCATTCTGATTGCCGCCCTGTTCGTGGTGGGGGAGGGGCTGGTGCGTACCGGCATCGCCTATCAGGTGGGAGATGCCCTGGTGAAGGTGGCCGGCAGCAGCGAAACCCGCATGCTGGTGCTGCTGATGGTGGCGGTGGCGACCCTGGGGGCCGTGATGAGTTCGACCGGGGTGGTGGCCATCTTCATCCCCGTGGTGCTGAGCGTGGCGAACCGGATGGGGATCCCGGCGGGCAGACTGATGATGCCGCTCGGCTTTGCCGGCCTTATCAGCGGCATGATGACGCTGGTGGCAACCCCTCCCAACATGGTGGTGAACAGTGAGCTGATGCGGCACGACATCCAGGGGTTCGGCTTTTTCGGCTTCACCCCCATGGGGGTCATCATTCTGGGGATGGGGATCCTCTATATGCTGCTGATGCGCACCTCCTTGGTGCGTGAAGGAGAGGAGGGCAAGGGCAAGCAGATGGGACGCAGCACCATGCGGGATCTCATCCGTGACTACCGGCTGGCCGGGCGAGCACGCCGACTGGCGATCCGGCCCGATTCCCCCCTGATCGGCCAGACCCTGGACGAGCTGCAATTGCGTGCCCGCTTCGGGGCCAACGTCATCGGGATGGAGCGCTGGCGCAAGTTCAGGCGGGTGATGGTCAGTGTCACCGGGGTGACCGAGTTCCAGGCCAAAGACGTGCTGCTCATCGACATGTCGGATCCCGAGGTGGATGTGCGGGAGTTTTGCAGCGAGGCGCGGCTCGAGCCCATGATATTGCGCGGGGAGTATTTCTCCGACCAGGCGCGGGAGGTGGGCATGGCGGAGGTCTCCCTCATCCCTGGCTCCCGGCTGCTCGGCAAGAGCATCCGCGAGGTGACCTTCCGTTCCCGTTACGGCCTGAGCGTGGTGGGGATCCGCCGGGATGGAGAGGCGCTGACCGGCAAGCTGGTGGACGAGGCGCTGCAGATGGGGGATACCCTGCTGGTGGTGGGGAACTGGAGCCTCATTCGTCAGTTGCAGACCCATCATCGCGATTTTCTGCTGCTGGGCCTGCCTGCGGAAGTGGACGAGATGGCGCCGGCCCGCAGCCAGGCCATTCACGCCCTGATTGCCCTCGGGGTCATGATAGTACTGATGGTGACGGATCCCGTGCCCAACGTCATCGCGGCGCTCATCGCCTGCCTGCTGATGGGCAAGTTCCGCTGCATCGATCTGGAGAGTGCCTACAAGTCCATCCACTGGCCGACCCTGATCCTCATCGTGGGCATGCTGCCCTTTGCCCTTGCATTGCAGCAGACCGGCGGGGTGGATCTCATCGTCGGCGCGCTCATCTCGGCAGTGGGGGAGATGGGCCCCAGGGTGATGCTGGCCAGCCTCTTCGCGCTCTGTGCCGTCATCGGGCTCTTCATCTCCAACACGGCGACGGCGGTGCTGATGGCGCCCATCGCGCTGGGTACGGCCCATCAAATGGGGGTGTCGCCTTATCCCTTTGCCATGACCATCGCCATCGCCGCCTCGGCAGCCTTCATGACGCCGGTCTCGTCGCCGGTCAACACCCTGGTGCTGGGCCCGGGCAACTACAAGTTCATGGACTTTGTGCGCATCGGCGTGCCCTTCACCTTGCTGGTGATGGTGGTGAGCGTCATCGCCATCCCTTGGTTCTTCCCGTTCTGACGACAGAAAATTATATGGCGGCCTGCGGGCCGCCTTTTTATTGGTTCTTCGCGGGATCTTGGGGAAGTGGAAGTTGACAGACAGGGTGCTGGTAAACTGGCTGTCTCCAAACACACC
>NZ_JAPCJD010000135.1:0-5006 GCF_027707845.1 Aeromonas sp. QDB14
ACCATTTCGCAGCAGCCGCCTGATCGGCGCAGAGCGACAGCCTACCTCTGACTGCCGCCAATCTTTGCAACAGAGCCCGCCGTGCTAGTCTGCTCGGTGATGGTGGAGTGAAGCCAACCCGCAATCGGGTTATGAATCTGCATCGCGATTCGCAATCAGCTGTCTCTTGAGCATGTCGAACTCCTGCGATGTTATCTCGCCGTGCTCGTGCTGCTACACCAACTTGTCCAACTCATCCGCCACACCGCTCCCCACCACCTGCGATGGCCAGGTTGTTTGCTGGGCGCATTGGCGGAGTATCGTCTCGACCCGGGACACCCACACCGGCACAACCTTACGGGAGTGATTCACTGTCAAAGAATCGGCCCGGTGCTCTGACGCAAGTATCGGGATGGTCACCATTTGTAAGCCGTAGACCTGAGTGGTGATCAAGACTTCGATACCACCGACCGTACCGGTACTAATCGACGACGGTCGTGTTCGTCGCCTGCCGCAGGGACTCTGCACACCTCCGTTTACGCATGTGCCTGGAGGAGTTGGAAATCGTCGTGTTCGGGAAACATTAAACACAGGATGGCAGCGATCTGAGCCAGCACATGATCAGCTAGCTCACCATCCGGATCGACGGCCCACTGCATCGTCGCGCCAGCGATGACCGAGTGCAGGAGCAACTCAGCTGCCGCAGGAGCACCTGGGGGCAGTCGCTTGCGGATCCCCTCCACCACCGCGCGGTTCCGCTGGATCGCAAGCGTGCGTAGCTCCGGCACCTGGAGCTCGTACCAGGAGATGAGATAGTTCACCGAGAAGTCGTTGCGAGTGTTCATGCTCCGAACGAGCACCTGCAAAAATTCCCAGAGCCCTTGCGGCCCTGCGCCTATCGGTATCGCATTCAGGTAATGCCGCACCTGCTCGACGCCGCGCTCCATCATCCTCACCAGCAGCGTATCGCGGTTGGTGAAGCGCTGGATTAACGCTGCGCGGGAGAGCCCCACCTCCTTTGCTACTCCGCTGAGCGTGAACTCTATGGGACCGCAACGCTTCAGCACTACGGTGGCGGCCTCGAGTACCTCGTCATCGGACTTGAGCTTGGGGCGGGGCATCAGTGTTCACCTTCTGTATGGGTTGGGGCGGAGGCTGTGGCTGCCGCCGCCATTGTAGCAAATTGAAGACGGAGCGAGAGTAGAGCCACGAGCCCCGCAAACACGGCCGATACAACGAGGCCAGGGAGCGGACCAGCAAGGTCGACAAACGCGCCGGCCGCAAGCATAACCATGGGCGAGGCTGACAGCATCACCGCCGAGACCGTGCCGAGTACCCGGCCGAGAAGTTCTGGCGGCGTGCGGTTGTAGATGGCAGCGTTGAGAATGGGAGAGACTGAGCCGGTCAGCAGTCCCACGAGCGCGCCCAACAACATCAGCACCGGCACGCCTGGCAACTGTGAAAGCAGAAGCGAGCCCACCGCAGAGCCACAAAATGCCACCGCCAGCCAGTTCTGCGCTGATATCCGGGCGCCGACCGACGCATGAATGGCAATGCCAAGGAGACCACCAGCCCCCATCATTGAGGAGAACAGCCCGAGCTCTGCTACTTGGCGTCCTGCATCTACAAACAGCGCAGGCATGATGACGCTGCCGTTGGCGCCAACGATGCCCACGAAGATCATCACTATACCAAAGAGAGGGCGCAGCAGGGGTTCGCTCCAGAGAAAAGCGACGCCGGCGCGCATGGAGAGAGTCGCCGTCGTGGTCATCGTCCGAGCGGCACGCGCGGGAAGCACCCACGCGCCGAGCAGACCTGCAAGGACGGAGCAGAACGCCGTCAGCCCGAGCGTTGGCGCAGCGCCAAGCAGGCCGATTGCGGCCCCCCCAAGGGCCGGGCCACCTAGAATCGCGACGTTCCCGATCACCGCTTTCAGTGACGAGACGCGCTCAACGGAGAGCCCGGCGACGTGGCCGAGTTTGGGCAGCTCACTGTCCTGCGCGGCCATACCGGGTGCGTCGAACGCGGCACCGAGCACCACGCAAGCGATCAGCCCAGTGTTCGAGAGGGCGCCAACGGCATCGAGCAGTGGGATGCTCGCCATGGCCACGCCGCCCACCACACCCGAGATCAATGCGACGGGCGCGCGCCCGAACCGATCGACGAGGCCACCACCAACCCACGCGCCGATGATGGTCGCGATGACGCTGCTAGCGGCCGTGGCGCCCGCCCAGGCCGCGCTCTTTGTATGAGACAGGACGAACCATGGAAGCGCGAGGGCCGCCACCGCGTTGCCGATCCGGAAGAGAAAGGTCGCCGCGAACAGCGTCGCGAGCGGGCTATATCGACGTTCGCTCATTCCGCTGCGGCGAGCTGCGCCTTCGCCGCAGCGAGGTACTCTTCGTTACCCGAGTCGAGGGCGAAGAGTGCGTAGGTGACCGCCCCGAACGCAAGGCGCTCCGCGATGTGGTGGGCGAGCCGCGGCCACACCCGGCCACCGGCCGCTTCATACGTGAGGAGGAGCTTCGCGAGCCCCTCTTCACCAAAGACCATAAGGTGCGCGGCCATGTCGATGGCAGGGTCATCAACGCGGGCCTCGCTCCAGTCGATCATCCCGCTGACGCGCTCCGTGTTGTCGATGAGCACATGGCCCACGTAGAGATCGCCATGCACCACCACGGAGAAATCTGGCCACGACGAATCGTCGTCGAGCCAGCGCTGCCACCGGTGGAGGCGCTTGTCGTTCACCACGAACTCGCGTCGGACGCGGTCAACGTCGTCGGCCACCTTCTGACGGGCCTGCGTCGGTGTACGGATGAGCATCCCCGCATCCACGGCGGCGGAAATGGGGACGGCATGCAGGGCGGCGAGCGCGGTCGCGAAGCTCTCCGCGAAGACCTCCGAGTCCTGCGGCACGACCCAGTCGGGCGTGGACGAACCAGGCTGGATGACCATCGCAGTCGAGTCTTCGAGCATGGGATAGGCAACGAGCTCGGCGTTGGCCACGCGCCAGTCCGGCACCGCGAACGGCAGGCGATTCTTGAGCATTGCCAGCACCCGCGCCTCTGGTTCGACCTTCGCGCTTACCTCGGCTCGGCGCGGGATGCGCAGCACCCACCGACGTCCATCGTCGACGGTGGCGATCACGATCCTATAGTCGAGCCCAAGCTCATTGACAGTCAGCGGGCCATGGAGCTTGAGCCCATGTCGGGCTGCAAGTGCGTACAGTTGGGAGGTATCGGCGGTCGTGACTACGGTCATGATTCACTCCTGAGGGCTTGACGGGTTTAGCCACCTAAATGTAACAGTCACGTCGGTTATATTCAATCCGGCACTGTTGCAAAGTTAGCGATGAGGCAGCCTTTTGTCTTATTCAAAGGCCTTACATTTCAAAAACTCTGCTTACCAGGCGCATTTCGCCCAGGGGATCACCATAATAAAATGCTGAGGCCTGGCCTTTGCGTAGTGCACGCATCACCTCAATACCTTTGATGGTGGCGTAAGCCGTCTTCATGGATTTAAATCCCAGCGTGGCGCCGATTATCCGTTTCAGTTTGCCATGATCGCATTCAATCACGTTGTTCCGGTACTTAATCTGTCGGTGTTCAACGTCAGACGGGCACCGGCCTTCGCGTTTGAGCAGAGCAAGCGCGCGACCATAGGCGGGCGCTTTATCCGTGTTGATGAATCGCGGGATCTGCCACTTCTTCACGTTGTTGAGGATTTTACCCAGAAACCGGTATGCAGCTTTGCTGTTACGACGGGAGGAGATATAAAAATCGACAGTGCGGCCCCGGCTGTCGACGGCCCGGTACAGATACGCCCAGCGGCCATTGACCTTCACGTAGGTTTCATCCATGTGCCACGGGCAAAGATCGGAAGGGTTACGCCAGTACCAGCGCAGCCGTTTTTCCATTTCAGGCGCATAACGCTGAACCCAGCGGTAAATCGTGGAGTGATCGACATTCACTCCGCGTTCAGCCAGCATCTCCTGCAGCTCACGGTAACTGATGCCGTATTTGCAGTACCAGCGTACGGCCCACAGAATGATGTCACGCTGAAAATGCCGGCCTTTGAATGGGTTCATGTGCAGCTCCATCAGCAAAAGGGGATGATAAGTTTATCACCACCGACTATTTGCAACAGTGCCCATCGGCGTAGTAGTGGATGTGGTCGATGACAAAGCCGGTGCGGGTCAGCGTGCGCCGGAGGATCGGCAGAAAATCGACCAGGAACGAAGTAGCGCGTGTGACGACGGCCGGTACGCCGACACGCGCCACGGCCTCGGCCCAGCGCGCGGCCGGCGGTTGGAGCAGGCCGTTGTGCACCGAACCGTGGTAGGTGCCGACCGCCAATGTGAGCCAGCGCTCTAGCTCGCGCAGCGTCAGGGCGGCCTTGTTTTCGGAATCGTAGTCGCCGCGCTGGTCAGGGTTGGAGAAGGTCGTTCCCGGCAGTTCGTCGTGAATCATCTGCATCGCCGTGCCGATGATCCGTTCCACGATGCCGCCATAGTGCGGCTGTCCCAGCGGGCGATAGTCCAGCCGGATGCCATGCTGCTCGCAACCCCGGCGCAGGGCCTCGCTCTTGAACTCGGCCGCGTTGTCTAGGTAGAGCAGCAAGGGCTTGCCGCTCATCTGCCAATCCATTTCCACGTTCAGTCCTTCCAGCCAAGGGCGCTTGTCGCAGGCGACATGCACGAGGCACAGGCCAACCGAAACGGCAGACGGCGCTTCCAGCGTGACGACCATGCCGAGCACGCAGCGGGTGAACACGTCGATGGCGAGGGTCAGGTACGGGCGGCCAATAGGTTGCCGGTCGCGGTCATCGACCACGATCAGGTCGATGACCGTATGGTCTATCTGCACCTGCTCCAGCGGCGCGGTCACGGCAGGAGGCTCGCCGCCCACACCTTGTAGGTCACGAGCGGCATCCTGGCCTTCCCGCCGGCGGATGACCTTGCGCGGGTCAAGGCTAGCGATCCGTAAGGCCACGGTATTGCGCGCCGGCACTCGCAGTTTTTGAGCCTT
>NZ_JAPCJD010000136.1:0-4996 GCF_027707845.1 Aeromonas sp. QDB14
TTCGCCAGCCAGTGAATTGAGTGGTATCAACGGGTTGGGGAACGGCCATCCAGCGACGGATTTGATCAACAACGCCCAGTTAGTATCGAGACCTTCCGATTTGTCGGGCTTCTTGCCCCGCTTGGCGGGTGTTACTTGAACTCGGTGTTTGCTGTTCGGTGCAAAGACGCCGTGGAAGCGTGTGAGGTTGACTCGCGGCTTAGGTACCAACGCAGCGAGTTTGGCGATGAAGTCCAGCGGCTCGAAGATCACATGGGTGGTGCCATTGCGGTACGGAGTTTTGAGCTCGTAACGCACCTGCCCATTGGCGGTTAATGCCAGACGTTTTTCTGAAACCGCTGGCCGACTAATGTAGCGACACAAGCGCTCAAGCTTATCCCGCTGATGCGCTTCGGCCATCACACCGGCGTGTAGCGAGAAACCAGCATGGTTGGCTACTCGACTGCTTGAGTCGGCTTTATCCTCACGCCCTGGCAAGGTTTGCAGGGTGAAGACTTTGCGCCCTTGCTGGGGGCCGACGGCAATGCGATACGTAACCGAAGCACCATGTAATTGAGTCAGCGTATCGTCTTCGCCCTCTTCCAGTGTCAACCACGTATTCTCGGCATCACGCTCCAAAATCCCACGCTTTTCCATGCAGCGAGCGATGCGATGGCTGAGGGTGTGAGCGAGCGTATTCAGCTCATCGTAAGTGGGTGCCTTGACACGATGGAAGCGTTGCTTGCCATAGTCATCTTCGGCATAGACACCATCGAGAAACAGCATGTGGTAGTGGACATTGAGATTTAGCGCGGAGCCAAAGCGTTGGATAAGAGTCACTGAGCCAGTTTGTGCAGAGGCTTTGGTGTAACCGGCTTTTTTGATCAGATGAGTTGAGAGTGTACGATAGACGATACTCAAGACCTGGCCCATCAGCTGGGGATGGCGAGCCAGCAAAAAGCGTAGCTGGAAAGGAAAGCTGAGCACCCACTGGCGAATGGGCTCCTTGGGGAAGACTTCGTCTATCAGCAGCGCCGCACTCTCGGCCATCCGGCGGGCACCGCAGCTAGGGCAAAAGCCGCGTCGTTTACAGCTGAAGGCGACCAGACGCTCGTGATGACAATCCTCGCAGCGAACCCGCATGAAACCATACTCCAGACGGCCACATTGGAGGAGGTCGTTGAATTCTTGTTGGATGTAGCGAGGCAGGTGTTGACCTTGGGCTTCGAGTGAGGCTTTGAAGGCTGGGTAGTGCTGCTCAACCAGCTGGTAGAGCAGCGTCTGGTCGGGTTGGTGGCGTTCGTAACCGTTTGTTTGAGTGGGCGATTGACTCGCCGTGGCGTTCCTTGCCAGCGACATGGGTATCCTCCGCTGATACTGTGGTTATGTACAGTATCAGCGGCTTGCGTTCAGACGTCCAGTCTGGCCCTAGACATCGCTAAATGCTTAACCCGCAATAGCCCTCACGAGTTGTTATCAGCCACTACCGGTTGAGCGAGAAGGTTTTGGGTTCAGGGTGCTATTGCTCCACCAATCACAATACTGAAGCCCCAACTGTTATCAGTTGGGGCTTTTTCTTGTCTGTTTGCGGCGGTTGCGTTTTATCGGTAGTCGTCGAGCTCTGCACCATCCCACATAAGAGCTTAACGGTACGATCTTCAACGCCATCACACAAAACTTTCTTTTTCACGCACAGTCAACTTATTGGGGTTCTAGGGATTTTCCGTCCAAAAACGACAAAGTGCTCTGGAGGCCCCGCCGTCTGTGGCCTCCAGAGGGGTATTACTTTTTTCGAGATCCCTATTTGGGCTCTGTTTGAGTAAGATTTAGTCTTTTTGGGCTAAATCCATGGCATTCGAAGAACGTGTCCAAATCTTGTCCGAGGCAGAACAAGATGAGTTATATGGACCCCCCGCTTTCACCTCCGCCGACCAACGCTTCTTTTTCTCGCTGAACGATAAGGAACTGGCGATCGCTAAAAGCCTCCGTCATCGGGGCCAGCGTTACATGCTGGTGGTACTGCTGGGCTATTTCAAAGCCAAGCCGGTGGTGCTGAATCCCGGCTTTCATCAGATCAAGCAGGACCTCAAATACGTTTATCAAACCGTTCTACCAGGCCCAGGCTGTAGACCCTTTAATCTCACGCCAAAAGAGAACGAACGGATTTACCAACGTGTTTTCCAGCTCTGCAACTACCAGCGCTGGAATGTCAAAGACCATGGAGCGGCGTTGAGAGATTACTTATCCCAGCAAGCCAGAGCCTGGACAGCGCCTAGGCACCTCTTCGATGCGGCCATTGAATATTGTTCGGGGCAGAAGATCGCAATCCCTGCCTACAGCACGCTGCAAAAGATCATCAGTCAGGTGGTGGGAGACGAACAGGAACACATGGCCGCGCACCTTGAGCGTGCAATGTCACGCGGTCTTAAGCAAGCACTGGCGGAGCTCGTGAACGGCACAGGTCCACTGCCGTTCCGACAGTTGCGACAATCGGCTCGTAACTTCACCGGAACCGAGTTGGAGAAAGAACTGATTGTCTATCGCCATATCCAGCATTGGATGCCGGAAGTGGATCTGCTGTTGAGCACGCTATCACTGTCGCAGAAAAATCTGCAACACCTGGCAGAGAAAGTCGACTACTACGGTGCCAAACTGAAACGTCAAACCGTAGGCAGCCAATGGCTGTATTTATTGTGCTATCTTCAAACGCGATGGCAGCAAGCGCTGGAACGTATTGCCGATGGCTTTGTGCATCATGTCAGACAGACCAAACAGAAGGCAAAGGATTATGCGCAGGAAGCGGTGTTTAAGGATTGGCAAAAAGCAGCTAAAAATGTCAGCAAGGCAGCTGAAGTACTGCACCTGTTCATTGATGACAGCATTGATCTGCAACTACCGTTTGCAACAGTAAGACAGCAAGCACTGAGCCTGCTGACCAAAAGGGATCTGGAATCTGTATGTCTCTTCCTGAACGAGCAGCGACGATCGGTCGATGAAGCCATGTGGCAGTACTGCGACGAGAAAGAAAGTCTGCGGAAAGGTTTGCTGCGAGAGTTGTTCCTATGTCTGCGCTTCGAAGGCTGCGACGGCACCCAGCACTTAGCGGCCGCCTTGGCGAAAACACAAAACGAACTCAACGGCCAGGACGCTCAGTTGCAAACTGCCGACACCAGACTCCTTTCCAAAAAATCACGTGAATTCCTGCTGGATGGTGAAGGGAATATCCTGATCGATCGTTATGAGTGGTTCCTCTATCAACAGATTCCTGATCGCCTGAATGGCCAGCTGACGCTGCCTGATATCACTAAATACCGGGCACTCGACGCCGACCTGATCGACGGGGAACATTGGCGAAAAAACAAATATACGCTGCTTCAACAGAGCCATTTTACAAAATTAGCGGAGGAGCCTGAAAAGCTGATCAAACAGATGGCCATGGAATTGGATACCCGTTTGTACGAAGTCGGCGAATATCTTGAACAGGAAGACAACCGGAATATCATCTTGCGTAATCCGCAGGGTAAACGCTTCTGGCGCCTGCCTTCGGCCAGCAAACATCATCTGGTCAACAATCCCTTCTTCCAGCAAATTCCCACAACGGGGATTGCGGATGTACTGCGCATGGTTGATCGTGACACCGGTTTCATTGACTGCTTCGCTCATGTGCTGGGTTCCCAATCCAGAAGCCGTTCCCATGAATATGACCTGTTGGCAATTCTGGTCGGCAATGCAACCAATCAAGGCATTTACGGCATGGCACAGATCTCTGATCGTACCTATGATCAGCTCAGCACTATCCAGGCGAACTATCTTCGCCTGGAAACATTGAATGCTGCTAACGACAACATCAATAACGCGACAGCCAAGCTACCCATCTTCCGGTACTACAACATCCAGGAAGATGTGATCCACGCCAGTGCCGATGGTCAAAAGTTCGAAGCCCGGCGCGAGACCTTCAAAACCCGTTATTCGTCGAAGTACTTTGGCACTCAAAAAGGTGTTTCTGCCATGACCTTGATCGCCAATCACGCTGCGATCAACGCCAGAGTGATCGGCGCCAACGAACATGAATCGCACTACATCTTTGATTTGTTGATGAGCAATACGTCAGACATCATTCCGGATGTGCTCTCAACCGATACCCATGGGGTGAACCATGTGAACTTCGCGTTACTGGATCTGTTCGGATACCAGTTTGCCCCACGCTATGCCCAGGTTGGCAAAGTGATCAATGACATGTTTGATGTCAAGGAAGACAAAGAACACCGAATTCAGCTGTGCTTAAAAAAGCCAATCAATACCCATCGTATTGCGCAGCACTGGGATACCATCCAACGGATTGCAGTATCACTTAAGCAGCGGAAAACAACGCAAGCCACCTTGGTGAGAAAGCTCTCGGAGTACAAGCGCAATCACCCGCTGCTGGAAGCCCTGACGGAATACAATCGCCTGGTGAAAGCGAATTATCTACTGTGCTACATCGATGATGCCAGTTTAAGAAACTATGTTCAGCGCGCGCTGAACCGGGGAGAGGCCTATCACCAACTGCGTCGGGCCGTGAGCAGCGTCAATGGGGATCAGTTCCGGGGCAGTTCAGACGAAGAAATCCAGCTATGGAATGAGTGCGCTCGCCTGGTCACCAATGCCATCGTTTACTTCAACTCCAGGATACTCAGCCAGCTGTTGACCAGCTTCGAATACCAAGGAGATACCAAGAGAATAGATATCGTCAAACAGGCATCCCCTGTGGCCTGGCACAACATTAACCTCAAGGGGACTTACCACTTCGAATTGAGCGAAAAATTGCCAGATCTGGAGGAGCTTATGCGCTCAATCGAGGGATATTTACCCGTCAGCGAAAAGTAATACCCCTCTGGAGGCCACGGACGGCGCGGCCTCCAGAGCACTTTGTCGTTTTTGGACGGAAAATCCCTAGAACCCCATTTTGCGCAAGCCGAGGTTGATCCCTTCCGCCAAGATAACGTTCATTAGCCCGATCCGGTCAGCGCAGGGTGCT